>JADYYF010000109.1 GCA_020853795.1 Candidatus Zixiibacteriota bacterium | reverse complement strand
GAAGGAGTGGTAACTAATATGAAGCGCCTCGCCTTACTCACCGCGCTGATGCTGCTGGCTTCGGTGTTCTTCACCGACCATGCATCGGCACAGTCGACCCTGCGTCGCGGCTTTGACGACCTCGATGTCGACATCTGGACCGACAAGGATGACGGTTCCAACTACTACGAAGGTGACGAGATCACCATCTATTTCCGCGCCTCGCGCGACTGTTATGTGACGATTTACGACCTCGATACGCGCGGCAACGTCAATCTGATCTTCCCGGCTGAGCCCGGCGACCGCAACTTTGTCCAGGGCGACGCGGTTTATCAGATTCCCGACCCGTGGGATGATTACACGTTGACTTTGGAAGGTCCTCCGGGGACGGAGAACATCCAGATCGTGGCCAGCGTCGATCCGTATCCGGTGCCCGACTGGCGCGGACCGGTGTCGGTCTATAATGACGACGTCTGGGACTTCAAGTACGATGGCGACAACGAGCAATTTCTTGAGCGCGTCAACCGCCGGTATTTCCCGGATTACGGCACGGCCTATGACAACGTCTCGTTCTACGTCGCGCCGCGCTACTACTACAAGCCGGAGCGCGTGGAATGCGCCGGTGATTGTGGCCAGGTTTACATCGACTATCCGGACGGTTGCGAGGTTTACGTCAACGGCGTGTTCTGGGGTTATGCGCCGCTCTACATCCCGTCGATCTACCTGGGTCGCCATCGGGTGACGGTGTACTGGGGCACCAGTATCGTTTTCAACGATTGGGTGCTGATCGACCCGTGGATGCCGTACTTCGTTTATCCGCGTCCGCTGTATGTCTACGATTACTGCTGGACGCGCTGGTACCGCCATCATCACGACTGGGATTACTGGTACAATGGCCCGTCGCGCTACAAGTACAAGGATAACGACGATTTCTACACCTACAAGAAGCCGAATCCGCGGCGCGGATACGAGATCGTAAGCAACGATCACCGCAAGTACGAGAAGTCGAAGACCTACGCGGTCAAGTCGAGCCGGATCGAGAAGTACAAATCGAGTTACGGCTACGACAAGTCGACCAAGACGTTCTCGGCCGCCAAGGGCGCCTACAACAAGGCGGACAAGGGGCGCGGTTTCGAGAAGGGTTCCAGCGGTACGAAGGGCAAGTCGGGATTCGACGATTACTACGGCAAGAAGCCGGTGTCGAAGGGCACGACGAACGACGGCCGCGGCACCTACGACAAGAAGGGCAGCGGGTCCACCGGCGATTACGGCAAGTCCTCCGGCAGCAGCGGCACTTCCATTAAGAAGCAGCCGCGTTCGTCGGGATCGAGCGGCAAGTCGAGTCCGGCCGTGAAGAGCCCCGGTTCCAGCGGCAAGCAGCCGTCCGGTTCAGGATCGGGCAAGAAGTCGGGCGGCTCGGACGTGAAGCAGAAGTCGGGTGATTCCGGCGGCAAGTCGAGCGGCGGTTCGATAAGCAAGCCGGCGCCGAGTTCGAGCGGAAGCAAGAGCTCCGGTTCATCCGGCAAATCCGGCGGCAATTCCGGCAGCAAGTCGGGAGGGAACTCCGGCAAGAAGAAGTAGTCGCGACCGGCTGCCCGCTGTGAGTTCGACTTCAGTCGAACGAGCGGTATCCGGCGGATGATATTCAGTGACAAGCCATTCTTCTCATTGTGGTACGCACGGCGATTCGGTCCTCCCGATCGGGTCGCCGTCGCGATATTTGTAGTTGACGGATGGTGACGTTAACGCTATGAGTACTCTCGTGAACAAATCGACCGGAATCATCGCGCTGGTGCTGGCGCTGTTACTGCTGGGTGCGGGGCCGGCATTTGGACTGCAGAAGACGCCGCGGCCCAAGTCCGACAAAGCGGCGGATTCGGCCAAGGCCAAACCGGCCGTCGTGACGCCGAAGCCGCCGACGCCGGCGGCGACGACGTCCGCCGATTCGGTAAAGAAGATCGCGCCGACTTCCGGGAAGTTCAACGATTTTCGGGATGCCAACAAAAACGGCATCGATGACCGGCTCGAGAAGAAGCCCGAACCCGGCAAGTCGCAGCCGGAGAAGACGAAAACCAAACCGACGGAGAAGAAGGCGACTGAGAAGAAGAGCGAACCTTCAAAGACCACGCCTTCCAAGACCATCACCAAGACGTCAAAATCCAAGTGAACCGCCGATTCATCACACTGAGCGAACATCGTTGTGCTTTGCGCTCGCTCTCAATTCTGACTTGTATCCTGGCAGGTGCGCTAGCGGCGTCTGCCGCCGACTCGACCATAACGCTGACATACAACGTCACGCGATATGGCAATCTGCAGGCGGTGATTGGCCGGCACCTGACGATTGAAAAGTTTACGCCGAACCGTTACGACATTGCGGTATATGAGTACCGGCTTGATCGTTCGGCCGGGACAGGGATTCCTGACAGCATGCAGATTCTCCACAGTGGTCTTGATCGAGCTGCTTTTTCAGGCAGTGCCGCAGTTCGACCCGATCCGGGCATGCTGGCCGCCAAACTCTCTTCCGAGTCCCAACTTCGCCTGACGGCAACAGGGGATTCGATTGAGGTGTGCGGATTGAAGGCATTCAAGTACCTGCTTGGCGCTGGAGTGTCGCGGGAGTTGTTCGTGTGGCTGGCGCCGTTACCGGCCGGGCTTGAGAATTACTCGGTCGTCACCGAGACCGAATATGTTCGCCGCACGGGGACATTTGTGATGTCGGAGTTTCTGCGCAAGACGGTGCGGGCGGCAATTGCGGCCGGGGTGGAATTCCCGCCGGGCTCGGGGAAGGTGGTCGGTGACTTGCTGCCGGTCCGAATCGACACCGCAACCGACATGAGCGGATTGCTGAGCCGCGACAACAGCTACCTGATCGAACTCGTGTCTGTTTCCGGCATAAGCTCAAGCAAGCCAACACAGTAGAGGGTAGTCTCCCGCCGCCATTCAATCGCCAAACTTTTCCGCGAACGTGCGTATAAGTATCTGACAGCTTTGCGGTTGACACACCGCTTTTTTGTGCTACTTTCCTTGGCACTCTCGCGGTGAGAGTGCTAAAGTCGAATCGAGGACGAATGGCCGTGTACAAACTGAATGAACGTGAACGCACCGTGTTGGCTGTGCTGATCGACCATTATATTCGCACCGCCGAGCCGGTCGGTTCGCGGGTCATCTCGACGAAATATAGCCTCGGCGTCTCGCCGGCGACGGTGCGCAACACGCTTTCAGACCTCGAAGAACAGGGCTTGATCGAGCAGCCGCACACCTCAGCCGGACGCATTCCGACCGAGACCGGTTATCGTCTCTACGTCGATACTTTGCTCAAGACCGAGAAATTGCTCAGTTCCGACCGCGAGAAAATCAAGCGGCTACTGACGGTTGATTACAGCGCCGTGGAAGACGTGCTGGAGCAGACCGCGCGGGTGCTGGCGAAGGTCACGACGCAGCTCGGCGTGACAGTGATGCCGAAATTCGAGCAGGCGGTGCTGCACAAAATCGATCTGGTGCAGGTGACCGACACCAAGGTGATGGTGATTATCGCGGCCAAGTCGGGTTTTGTCCGCACGATTCTGCTGGAGATCGACGCGGCCTTTGATCAGGACAGTATCCGCGAGACCGCCGACCTGCTGAACGAGAAACTGAGCGGGTTGACGCTCGGAGAGATCAAGAAAACGGTGTTTGAACGGTTGCGCGGCGCGAGTCGCGGCGAGCCGCAGTTATTGAAGCTATTCATGGAGCAGCACGAGCATATTCTCGACGAGTCCGCGCTCGAAAGCCTGCATACCGACGGCACGACCAATATCATCGCACAAAAGGAATTCAAGGATCCAGAGAAGCTCAAGGAGTTCCTGGCGCTGCTGGAAGAGCGCAAGAGTCTGATTGGGTTGTTGAAGAACAAGACGGTTTCGGAGGGTCTCAGCGTCACGATCGGCGCCGAGTCGAACATCAACGGCATGAAGGGTTGTTCCGCCGTCATCCATACATACCAGATCGGCGAGACGCGCGGCACGATCGGCGTGATCGGGCCGACCCGGATGGAGTATGCGAAGCTGATGTCGGTGGTGGATTACACGGCCAAGGTGCTCTCCGAAATTCTTTCACGATAGGGAACGGCATGGGTGAGACAGATAACAAGCTGACGGAAGAAGCGATCGACCAGAAGTCGGGCGAAGAGGCACTGGCCGAGGCGGCTGCGTCCGAGATGGTTGACGAAGCGAGCGCAGTCCAGCGCCAACTGGAAGAGCAGAAGAACGATTATCTGCGGCTGGCAGCGGAGTTCGACAATTATCGCAAGCGCACCACGCGCGAGTTCGCAAGCCTGGTCAAGACCGCCAACGAGAGCCTGGTCGGCGAACTACTGGAGGTGCTGGACAACTTCGAGCGGGCGTTCAAGAGCCGGGAAGAGAAGCCCGACTTTGAAGCTTATCACAAGGGCATGACACTGGTGTTCGACCGCCTGACGGCGATCCTGGGCCGGGCTGGCCTGAAGCGGTTCGAGTCGGTGGGACAGAAGTTCGATCCGAACTTGCACGAGGCCATGATGCAAGTCGAAGCGGCCGACCAGGAGCCCGACACCATCGCCATCGAGATTCAGCCCGGCTACGAACTCAACGACAAGGTAATCCGCCACGCCAAGGTCGGCGTTGTGAAGGCGGCGGAGCCGAAGGACGAAAACAAGTAATTGCCGTCCGGCGTTTAATTGATACTTTTAGGCGCGCTGTGGAAGGCGTGACGGAGGTTTAGCGAGAATGGGCAAGATTATTGGCATAGATCTGGGCACCACGAATTCCTGTGTAGCGGTGATGGAAGGCGGGCAGCCGGTGGTCATTCCCAACCAGGACGGTGGGCGGACCACGCCGTCGGTCGTAGGATTCACCGAGAGCGGTGAGAAGCTGGTGGGGCAAGTCGCGAAGCGCCAGGCGATCAAGAATCCGACCAACACGGTCTTCTCGATTAAGCGTTTCATGGGGCGCCGTCATTCCGAGGTCAGTTCCGAGGAGAAGCTTGTCCCGTATCACGTCACCGAGAATGAAAGCGGCGATTGCCGCGTCGAAATCCAGGGGAAGCTGTATTCGCCGCCGGAGATTTCGGCGTTGATCTTGCAGAATCTCAAGGGCGCGGCCGAGTCGTACCTGGGTCAAGCCATCACACAGGCGGTGATCACGGTGCCGGCCTATTTCAACGACAGTCAGCGGCAGGCCACCAAAGATGCCGGCCGGATCGCGGGACTGGAAGTGCTGCGCATCATCAACGAGCCGACGGCGGCGGCGCTGGCCTACGGTCTCGACAAGCAGAAGAATCAGAAGATCGCCGTCTACGATCTGGGCGGCGGCACGTTCGATATCTCGATTCTCGAACTCGGGGACTCGGTGTTCGAAGTTCTGGCGACCAACGGCGACACGCATCTCGGCGGCGACGATTTCGACCAGCGCCTGATCGATTTCATTGCCGACGAGTTCAAGCGTCAGGAGGGGATCGACCTGCGCAAGGATCGCATGGCGCTGCAGCGTCTGAAAGAGGCGGCGGAGAAAGCCAAGTGCGAGTTGTCGACGACGATGCAGACGCAGGTGAACCTGCCGTTTATCACGGCCGACCAGTCGGGGCCGAAGCATCTCGATCTGACGATCACCCGCGCCAAGCTGGAGCAGTTGTGTGAAGACCTGATTCAGCGTTCAGTCGAGCCGTGCAAACGCTGCCTGGCGGACGCGGGTTTGTCGCCATCGCAGATCAGCGAGGTGGTTCTCGTCGGCGGCATGACGCGGATGCCGAAGGTGCAGCAGGTAGTGCGCGAGCTGTTCGGACGCGAGCCCCACAAGGGCGTAAATCCGGACGAAGTCGTCGCGATCGGCGCGGCGATTCAGGCCGGCGTATTGGGCGGGGAAGTCAAGGATGTGCTGTTGCTCGATGTGACGCCGCTGTCGCTGGGAATCGAGACGCTTGGCGGTGTGATGACGCGCCTGATCGAGCGCAACACGACGATTCCGACGCGCAAAGCGCAGGTATTTTCGACGGCGTCCGACAACCAGCCGGCGGTCAATATCCACGTGTTGCAGGGCGAGCGCGAAATGGCGATCGACAATCGGACGTTGGGGCGGTTCGATCTGGTCGGAATTCCGCCGGCGCCGCGCGGGGTGCCGCAAATCGAGGTGGCGTTCGATATCGATGCCAACGGCATCGTCCATGTCTCGGCCAAGGATCTGGGTACCGGCAAGGAGCAGAAGATCAAGATCGAAACCTCGTCCGGCCTGTCGGAGCAAGAGATTCAGCGCATGGTCAAGGATGCCGAGGCGAATACCGAGGCCGACCACCGCAAGCGGGAACTGATCGACGCCCGCAACAAGGCCGATCAGTTGATCTACTCAACGGAAAAGACGCTCAAGGATTACGGCGACAAGGTCTCCGAGGACGACCGGAAGGCGATCGTGGAGGCGAAGGAACGGCTGGCGGCGGCGATGCAAACGGAGTCGGTCGAGATCATCAATCAGAAGATGGAAGACCTGATGAATGCCTCGCACAAGATTGCCGAACAGATTTACAAGCAGACTGCCCAGCAACAGGCACAGGGGGCGCCGGGCGGCGGCCCGCAGCCGGAGAGCGGCCCGCAAGCGCAAGGTGCGGAGGGCGGCAGCGGCGCGGTGGATGCCGATTACGAAGTCGTTGACGACGACAAGAAAAAGTAGCCGAACGCGCTGATGGAGGTCATCGCCAACGCACATGGCTAAACGAGATTATTACGAGATTCTCGGCGTGTCGAAGTCGGCCACCGAAGAAGACATCAAGAAAGCCTATCGCAAGCTTGCGATTCAGTATCACCCGGACAAGAACCCGGGCGACAAGGCCGCCGAGGAGAAATTCAAGGAGGCGACCGAGGCCTACGAAGTGCTTAAGGATCCGCAGACGCGGGCGCGCTACGATCAATTCGGGCATGCCGGTGTCGGCGCCGGTCAGGGAGCAGGCAACTACGGCGGCGGCTTCGGCCAAGGTTTCGACATCAACGACGCGCTGCGCGCCTTCATGCGCGACTTCGGCATGGGCGGCTCGATCTTCGATGAAATGTTCGGCGGCGGTTCTTCGCGCCGCGGCGATCGCCGCCAGTCGTTCCATGGCGAGGATATCAAGGTCCGGCTGAAACTGACCCTCGAAGAAATCGCTTTCGGTACCGAGAAAGTCATCAAATTCCGCCGCTTCAAGCGTTGTCAGACGTGTCACGGTTCGGGCGCCGCGGCCGGAGCTTCGCGCGAACGCTGTCGCGTCTGCAACGGTGCCGGCGAAGTCCGCCACGTGTCGCGGTCGATGTTCGGCCAGTTCATCAATGTTTCGACCTGCTCGAATTGCGGCGGCTCCGGCGAGGTGATAACCACGCCGTGCGGTACCTGTGCCGGTTCGGGCCGGGTCGAGGAGCAGGCGACCATCACGGTCAAAGTCCCGGCGGGGGTTGCCGAGGGGAACTATATCCCGCTGCGCGGGGAGGGCAATGCCGGGATGCGCGGAGGCGAGTCGGGCGATTTGATCGTGCTGATCGAGGAGAAACCGCACGAACGCTTCATTCGCCAGGGCAATGATCTCATCACGGAGATCCCGATCACGATGGCGGCGGCGGTGCTCGGCGCGGAGATCGATGTGGAGACGCTGGACAGCGCAGTCAAACTCAAGGTTCCAGCCGGCACGCAGGACGGCAAGATTCTGAAATTGCGCGGCCAGGGACTGGGTCGACTGCGTTCCGCCGGACGGGGGGATTTGCTCGTCAAGATCACGGTCTGGACGCCGCAAAATCTCTCGTCGGAACAGAAACAGCTTTACGAAAAACTCCGCCGGTTGGAGGGCGACATGCCGCCCGCCCGCGAGACCAAGTCGATCCTTGAACGGCTGCGGGAATCGCTGGGAGTCTGACATTGGCCGGTTACCTTGAAGTCAGCATCAAGTGCGATCCCACCAATGAGGACATCGTCACGTCATACATTACCGAATCGCTATCGCAAGGACTGGTGACGGAGGTCTCCGATGCCGATTTCCACGTCAAATTCTATCTTCCGATTGAAGAAGAGTCGCGGGACAAGGTGGAATCGCTCGGCAAGTATCTCGTCCGCGTCGGCATCGCACGCGCGGAGAATCTCGATGCCGTCATCTCGGTCAAGGCGATCGACGACATCGACTGGATCAAGCAATACCAACAGTCGTTTCGGTCGATCATCATCGACAACGTCGTGGTCAAGTCCACCTGGGACGAGGCCGATTACGGCGACAAGCTGCAGATCACGATCGAACCGAAGATGGCTTTTGGTACGGGCCATCACGAGACCACGCAGTTGTGCGTGGCGCAGTTGCTCAAGGATATCAAGCCCGGCGATAAGCTGCTCGATCTCGGCTGCGGGTCGGGTATCCTGAGTATTCTCGCCGCCAAGCTGGGGGCATCCGAGGCGCTCGGCCTTGACATTGACCTGGCCGCGATCGAGAACGCCAGAGAAAACGTGGTGATCAATCAGGTTGAACCGATCGTGCAAATTCAATTCGGTTCGATGGAAAAGGTCAATCGCAGCGGCTACTACGACGTGGTGGTCAGCAACCTGATCAAGGATGAAATCTACAATCTGTTCGAGAACTTCATGCGCAGCCTCAAGACCGGGGGCGTGATGATTCTCTCCGGAATCCTCACGGACCAGGAGGCCGAATTTCTGAGCTTCCTCAGTCTCAAGCGGGTTCGGGGCAATCTGATCACGCGCAAGAACGAATGGATTTGTTGCCGTGTCATCAAAGCATAGCGCCGCCACCCACTTCTACTTCGAACCCCGGCAACTCGACCGCGACACCTGTCTGTTCTCGCGCGAAGAAAGCGACCACATTCTCAAGTCGTTTCGCCTTTACATCGGCGATCGGATTGCCGCCACGGATGGTTGCGGCCGTCTCTATCAAATGAAGCTCACCGCTTTTGAGAATCGGCTCGTGCGCGCGCAGGTCATCAGTTCTGCCGAACGCGTCAATGAACTACCGGTCGCGATCACGATCGGTTTTGGAATGCCGCAGCCATCGAAAGCGGATCAGATTATCGACCAGTGCACGCAATTGGGCGCGGCCGCGTTCGTGCCGATCCTGGCCAAGAACTCTCCCGGCAAGCTCACCGGCGAAAAGGCCCAGGTGCGGCTGGAACGGTGGCGCAAGGTGGCGATCAGCTCGATGAAGCAATCGCTGCGGACGGTGCTGCCGGAGATCAACGCGCCGCGCGACGTGGCGGATCTGGCCGGGACGATCGGTAGCTATGATGCGGCGATTGTTGGTAGCTTGAAAGGGACGGCTCTTAGCGGGGAGGTGTTGCCGGCCGCGGCCAACAAGATTCTGCTTCTGACCGGCCCGGAGGAGGGGTTCAGCCGAATCGAGGAGGATACCCTGATTCGCGCGGGTGCGACACCGGTGCTGTTGGGAGAACGACGTCTGCGCGCGGAATTGGCGCCGGTGGTGCTGCTGAGCGCGGTTGTTTACAGCCTCTAAGGCCACAAAATCGACGGGATTTTGCGAAGAAAACTGTCTGCAACTTTCGGCGATTTCGCCGATACTATTTCTATCATGCAGCCCGAAACCTTGATCGGCATCTACGCCTTCTGCCTGGGCGCGTTCATTGGTTCATTCTTGAACGTTCTCATTTACCGTCTGCCGCGGAGCGAAGATTTCGTGTTTGGGCGGTCGCATTGTCCCCACTGCGGGCTGCTGATCCGTTGGTACGACAATATTCCCTTGCTCAGTTATATCATCCTGCTGGGCAAATGCCGCAAATGCCGGCGGCATATTTCCTGGCGATATCCGCTGGTTGAACTGCTGACTGCTGCGTTCTTCTTGGTGGTCTTCCTGCTCTACGGCATCAGCTACCAATCGCTGGTCGCGATTGTCTTTTTCGCGCTACTGCTGGTGATTACGTTTATCGACTTCAAATACTATATCATTCCCGACAAGATTACCTATCCCGGAATGGTGCTGGGGTTGGCACTCTCGTTTGTGAACCCGCTGATTTCGCCGCTGGAATCGCTGGTCGGGCTTCTGGCCGGCGGGCTGACACTCTATCTCCTCGCGATCCTGGGAGACTATTTCCTCAAAAAGGAGTCGTTGGGAGGCGGCGACATCAAACTGGCCGCGGTGCTCGGCGCATTTCTCGGTTGGAAGAACCTCTTTCTCATCTTCTTTGCGGCTGCGGTTTTCGGCCTGATCTACGCCGTCCTGCGCATGGTGATCGCGCGGCAGTCGGCGGCCGGGCGCATGATTCCGTTCGGACCGTTTTTGTCGCTGGCCGGCCTGCTGGCGCTCTTCTTCGGCAATTTGCTGGTTGACTACTACGTCAGCCAATTTCTGGCGTTGAATTAGCCCCGCCTGCACGCAACCCCGCCCTTCGCCGATAATAACATTATGACCGATTCCAGCCGTCCGCCACGGGAGAGCCGCATATTTCGATACTTGGGGCTCAGCTACGAAATTCGCATTCGCATCACCCTGGGTTTCCTGTTTGTCCTGATCTTGATCGCCAACCTGAATTCACTGCGCTTCTTCAACGAGACCACCGCCGTCAGTGATGAGAGCCTGCGCCTGCAGACGGCGCAGAATCTGAACTTGATTGCCGCAACGCTCAGTTCCAGTCCGCGCGAACGCCTGCAGAGTTCGGCGGTGCGCGACCTGGCGCTGGCGGCTGGTTTTGAACAACTCCTCCTGGTGGAGACCGACTTGCTTCGCGACACGGCATCGGGGTCGTCGGTGCTGATCACGCCCGAGCAACTGAGTTCGATCCGGCGCGCGTACGCCTTGCCGAAGTCGGTTGCGGGCGGCGTGCGCGCGGCGCTGCCGCTGACGATCACGGAGTCGTTTGCGGTTGCGACAAATCGCTTCGAGCGCGGTGCCTTCTTCCATTTTGTCACGGACTCCGGCCAACCGCTGACGTTGTTTGCGGCGCTGGATGCCGACACGCAAGGGGAACTGGCGCGGTTCGCAAAGCTGAACACGTTATTTCAAATCATCAGCCTGTTGGCGGCCTCGACGATCGCACTGCTGCTGTTGAAGATTACATTCAAACCGTACCGGCAGATCAAGAACGAGGCGATTGCCGCTGAGGTTGCCGCGCCCGAGCGCGGGGAGTCGGTGGATTTTGCGGTGGCGACTTTCCAGAAGGTGATTGCGGAGCTTCAGGTTAAGGAAAAGAAACTGCAGGAGCTCTATGCCGAGCAAAAGCAGCGCGCCGCCAGCCTTGAACGCTACAATGAGTATGTCCTGCGCAGTATGCCGTCGGGTGTGATCAGCTGTGACACAACCGGCAAGCTCACGCATTTCAATGCGGCTGCCGGCTCGATCCTTGCGCTTGATCCGCAGATGCTAACGGGCAAGGACTATCGCGAGGCGTTTGCTACCTATCCGATGCTGGGCGACTTGTTTTCTTCAACGCTGCAGTCGGCGCAGGCGAACCGGATCACCGAAACGCAGATCGAGAACGGCGCCGGCGAGCGGCTCTGGATCAGTCTCAGCAGTTCCGTATTGCGCGACAATGAAGGCCACTTGCGGGGCGCGATGATCATGATCAATAATCTGACGGAGCTGAAACGCCTCGAAGCAGCGATGATGTTAAAAGAACACATGGCGGCGCTGGGTGAAATGTCGGCGGGGCTCGCGCACCAACTGCGCAATTCGATGGGCGCGATTGTCGGCTTCGCGCAATTGCTGGGCCGACAATCGACGATCGAGCCAAACTCCGCAGCCGTGGCGGAGAATATTCTCAAAGAGGCGCGGGCGACCGGCGATATGCTCGATCGATTTCTGCGCTTAAGTCGACCCTCGGAGTTGGCGATCGCCGAGGTTGATTTTGATGAACTGGCTGCCGCTCTTAAGCGTCACTTCCAGCAGCAATTGGAGCTGCGGAGTTTGCGTTTGTCGATTTCCCGACCACCACAACTGCGGCAGTTGCTGGCGGATCAGGTGCTGCTGCTGAATATTCTGACTAATCTTGTCCAGAACGGAATTCATGCCTCGCCCGACGGGGAAGTGATCGCCGTCGACATCACCGACGATCTCGGTCAGAACGAGGTGATCTTCAGGGTCATCGATCGTGGCCGCGGCATCATGCCGGACATCCTTGAGCACATCTTCACACCGTTCTATACAAGCGGCAAAGCTGACGGCACCGGTCTCGGATTGGCGCTGGTTCAAAAATGGGTGTTGGCGCACGGGGGCCGCATCGACTGCGACTCGACCGTCGGCGCGGGAACGACATTCACGGTCCGCTTGCCGCTCAGTCCCGAGTGGGCCGGCGCCGACGCGAGGCAAAACCCTCTTGCTGAATCCCGCGTGTAAGCTATATTGGCTCTTGAAATCCGGTTTTGGCCGGTAATATCACCACGCCGTTGCTTTTACATCTGAGGAGCCCGCACATGACAAGACGAGCTATTGTCATTTTCCTGACATTATCACTGTTGATCGGGGCTGCGATCGCGCAGGGAGCCGGTGAGCGCCTGGCGAAGGTGCGCGTCGCCATCGAGAGCCGCGCCGATTATCTGGCGCTCAAGTCTCTAAGAATGGACGAAGTCTACCAGGGTGAGAAGTACATCGATGTGCTGGTCGCTCCGGAGGAGATTGCCCGACTGGAGCAACACGGATTGCGGTATAGCGTCGAAGCCCCCGACCTTACCGCCTTCTTCCAGAGCCGATTTGATCCGTCGCGCGACATGGGCGGGTATCGTACGCTTTCCGAAATTTACCTGGCGATGGATTCGATTGCGAATCAGAACCCGCTGATCGTGCGCGGCAAGTGGTCGATCGGCAACACGATCGAGGGTCGCCCAATTTACGTGATGAAGATATCGGATAATGCCTTGATCGACGAGGACGAGCCGGAAGTGTACTACTACGGCGCGATCCATGCGCGCGAGGTGATTACGCCTGAACTGCTGATCTACTTCATGCGTTATCTGACCAACAACTACGGCACCGATCCGCAAGTGACGTACCTGGTGAACAATCGCGAGTTGTTCTTCTCGACCGTCGTCAATCCGGACGGCTACTATCACAACGAGGTGATTGAGCCGGGCGGGGGCGGTTTGTGGCGCAAGAACCGGCGTAACAACGGCGACGGTTCGTATGGTATCGACCTGAATCGCAATTTCGGATATCAATGGGGCTATGATGATGAGGGATCATCGCCGATTGGCAGCGACGAGACGTATCGCGGGGCTTCGGCCTTCTCGGAACCGGAGACGCAGCGGATTCGCGATTTCATAATCTCGCACAATTTCGTCATTGCCTTAAGCTATCACTCCTATGGCAACTACTTCCTGTGGCCGTGGGGCTATGATCAGATCTACACGCCCGACAACGACATCTTCCAGACAATGGGGGATTCGATCCGCGCTCAGACCAATTATGCAATCGGGCCGCCGTGGCAGTTGCTATATCCAGTCAATGGTTCCACCGATGACTGGGGCTATGGGGAGCAGACGCTGAAGAACAAGACCTACGCCGTCACGATCGAGGTGGGCACGCAGTCGGACGACTTCTGGCCGCCAACATCCCGCATCACACCGCTCGTGCAGGCCAATGTTTATCCCAATCTGTTTGTGGCCCGGATCGCCGACAAGCCGGAGAGGCTTCGGGTACCGGCGCAGCCACAGATTTATCCGCTGGGCATCATTGAAGCGAATGCCACGGATGTCTACTGGCATCATGCCGACACCGTCAATCCGGCGGTGTCCTACGAATTGTGGCAGTTGCAGGGATTCACTCGCACTACGGACAACATCGAGGCCATCAGCGGCAACTGGATCACCAATGGTTTTACAGTCTCGACGACCCGCGCCCACTCCGGCACGAAATCGTATTTTGGCGGCTCGGCGGCGAATCTCAACAATCGGTTGTCCGCTTTTAACAAGCTGAGCGTCCAAGCCGGCGACAGCCTCAAGTTCTGGACCTGGTATGATATCGAGACCAATTGGGACTACGGCTACGTGGAAGTCTCCACCAACAGCGGTTCGACGTGGGCGAGCATCCCGGGCAACATTACAACCAACACCAATCCCAACGGCAACAATCTCGGTAACGGCATCACGGGACTATCGTCCTCGTGGGTTGAAGCGAAGTTCAGTCTGGCCGCG
Organism: Candidatus Zixiibacteriota bacterium; assembly: GCA_020853795.1. NCBI lineage: Bacteria > Pseudomonadati > Candidatus Zixiibacteriota > Candidatus Zixiibacteriota bacterium. The sequence continues at coordinate 123,981 of JADYYF010000109.1, read as the reverse complement.
TATGTCGGGCAAGATATCAATTTGCGGTTCCGCTATGTCACGGATGGCTTCGTCAATGATCCCGGCTGGTGGATTGACGACATTTATCCAGTTGAAGGCTATGCGACTGAGACGATGCTTTCCAACAGCATCACCGACACGACCTATCATGTTGCTGGACTCAGCGCCGGGGAGTACTTCTATCGTGTCCGCGCCAAGGATGCTGAAGCGCAGTGGTCGGCGTTTAGCTCGGTAGAGAACCTGACGGTCAATCTATGCACATGGAAGGTGGGGGATGCCAACGGCGACGATGCGTACAGCATCAGCGATGCCGTCTACATCGTCAGCTACGTGTTCTCCGGCGGACCAAGTCCGATGCCGCATGCGATCGGGTCAGGCGATCTGGATTGCAGTGGCGCCGTGAACATCTCCGATGCGGTCTATATTATCAATTTCATCTTCGCGGGCGGACCGCCGCCGGCGCCGAGCTGTGAGTGTGGCGACTACCTGTGAGTGCGGCCTGATCTGAGGGGAAACTGCCTGAAAAAAGAATTGGCGGAGGTTGCTAAGACCTCCGCCAGTGGATAGATTGGTAAGACACTACTGGCCAAGATGCTGATATACAATGCAATCTTTGTGCCAAATCCACGCCTCCATTGTTCGTTGCTAATCATCATCTTATCCGAGTGATCTAACACATGAGATGAAGCAGTGTCGGTATTCTTGACATAGATTCCGACCTGTTTCAATACTCGGTCGCTGCAACAATCTGTTGTTCAGAAGGTTAACCGAGAGCTTCCAACCGTCGTCGGCGCCTACACCGGAAGCGCCTCATTGTGATTGCTTGAGCGATTGAAAGGTGTATAATCGGTAACATGGTTGAGCAAGATTCCGCGCACGTCTATTCGGTTTCGGACATCACGCGGGAGATCAAGGGGATTCTCGAAGGTGAGTTTGTATCGGTATGGGTTGAGGGGGAAATCTCGAACTACCTTCACCATTCGTCGGGCCATCGGTATTTCACCCTTAAGGATGCCGGGGCTCAACTCAAGGCGGTAATCTGGAAGTTTTCCGGCCAGGGGTTGACGTTCGAACCGAAGGATGGGCAGAAGGTGCGCGCATTTGGTGATATCACGCTCTACGAGAAGGGCGGCTACTACCAGTTGCGCGTGGTGCGCTTGTTGCCGAAAGGAATCGGTACTCTGGAAGAGCAGTTCCAAAAGCTTAAGGCGAAATTGGCGGCGGAAGGGCTATTCGATGAAACGCGTAAGCGGCCGATTCCGCAGTTTCCGGCGGCGATCGGGATCGTAACTTCGCCGACCGGCGCGGCGATCCGCGACGTACTGAATATTTGCCGGCGGCGGGCGCCGTCGGTGCGATTGATTTTGCGACCGACCAAGGTTCAGGGTGACGGTGCAGCGGAGGACATTACAGCGGCGATCCGCGAGTTCAACCGTTACGGACAGGTCGATGTGCTGATTGTCGGCCGCGGCGGCGGCTCGCTGGAGGACCTGTGGGCATTCAATGAGGAAGTCGTTGCACGAGCCATCTCCGAGTCGGAAATCCCGATTATCTCCGCCGTCGGGCATGAGATCGATTTCTCGATTGCGGATTTTGTGGCCGATTTGCGCGCCGCGACACCATCGGCGGCGGCGGAACTGGCGACGTTTGACGCGACGGCACTGCTGCAGGGAGTGGCGGCGGCTTCGTCGCGACTGACACGCGCGCTGGCTCGAGCGGCGGAATTGCGCCGGGAACGGCTTCAACGCGTAGTTCGCTCGCGGGTTTTTGTCAGGCCGGCGACGATTCTCGAGCCGTTTGCGCAGCGCCTCGACGAAGGGACTTCCGCAATGCGCCATGCCGCCGAGAAACTGATGCTGCGCCACGGCGGACGATACGAAACCTTGAAGCATAAGCTGGAAGCGCTGTCGCCGGACAACGTACTCAAGCGGGGCTATGCGGTGGTGCGCCGCAAAGCGGATCTCGCCATCGTCAAGCAGGCGGCATCATTGAATACGGGCGATGGAGTGGAGATCAGCTTCGGCGACGGCCAGCGCGATGCAACCATTGATTAGCTCATCGCGCCGGATTAGAGGGTTGCGCAGCGCGTTTTTTCGGTTATAATGCCGTTTCCCAAGATTTACTGAGAGGCGAATTTGGCGGAAAAAACTACAGGCTTTGAGGATAACCTGCGCCGGCTGGAAGAGGTCGTCAGCAAGCTAGAGCAGGGTGATCTGCCGCTGGAAGAGGCGATCAAGCTCTTCCAGGAGGGGATGCGGCTGTCGAAACTCTGCGGTGAACGCTTGACTGCGGTCGAGGCCGAGATCAAGAAGCTCGTCGCGGAAAACGACCAGTTCAAACTTGAGAACTTCGGCGGCGCCGATGCCTGATGCCGTGAAGCTGGATACGCCGCCATTCCAGGCCGTGCGCGTCAAGGTCGACCGATATCTTGAATCGATGCTGCCTCCGGCCACGACGCCGCCACAAGAACTGCACGCCGCGATGCGCTACTCGGTACTGGCAGGCGGGAAGCGGCTGCGCCCCGTGCTGGCGGTTTCGGCATACTATGCCTGCGGCGGCAGCGAAGAGATCATTTATCGTTACGCGGCCGCGCTGGAATTGCTCCATACCTATTCGCTGATCCACGACGATCTGCCGTGCATGGACGACGATGATTTTCGCCGCGGCCAACCGACGCTGCACAAGCAGTTTTCCGAGTATATTGCCGTGCTGGCGGGAGATGCCTTGCACGCGCTGGCGTTCGAAATTCTTGCCGAATCGGGCGATTCGCGCGTAGTCATTGAAGTCGGTCGGGCGATCGGCACGCAGGGGATGATCGGCGGCCAGGTTGCCGACGTCCAGGCGGAGGGCAAAGCGGTGACGCTCGCTGATGTGGAATGGATTCATCGCCACAAGACGGCGGCCCTGATTGCCGCCTCGGTCAAGATCGGCGCGCTGCTGGCGCATGCCCCCGACGGGGTCGTAGGGCAACTGACGCGCTACGGCGAGCGACTGGGGCTGGCGTTTCAGATCGTTGATGATATCCTTGATATCGAGGGCGATTTTGAGGCGTTGGGCAAGACGGTCGGCGCCGATACGCGTCTGGAAAAGGCCACGTACCCAAAGGTGGTCGGCCTCGAACGTTCGCGCGAGCTGGCCGCGCAACTCATTGCCGAGGCCAAGGATATGTTGACAGGGTTTGGGGAAAAGGAGATATTCGTGAAACTGGCAGACTATATCCTGGCCCGCGAACAGTAACGAACAATTGTGACGATTGCGAGTATCATCGATATATGACCAATTACCTGCGTTCGATTAAGTCTCCGCAAGACCTCAAGAAGCTTCCGCCGGAGTCGCTCAGCGACTTGGCGGCTGAGATCCGCGAGGAGTTGCTCTCGATTCTTTCCCAGGTTGGCGGCCACCTTGGCGGCAACCTCGGGGTGGTAGAGCTCTCGATCGCGCTCCATTACGTCTTCGACAGCCCGACTGATCGCCTGGTCTGGGACACCGGCCACCAGAGCTACGTCCACAAGATGCTCACTGGGCGCCTGGACCAGATGCCCAGCATTCGCCAGTTTGGCGGATTGTCGGGCTTCGCCAAGATCACAGAATCGGAACACGATTCTTACGGTGCCGGCCACGCTTCCACTTCGATTTCCGCCGCGTACGGCATGGCGGTGAGTCGCGATCTGTCCGAGAAGAAGAATCACGTCATCGCCATCATCGGCGACGGCGCGCTCACGGGCGGGATGGCGTTTGAAGCGATGAACAATCTTGGGCATTCGGGCCGCGACATGATAGTCGTCCTGAATGACAATTCGATGTCGATTGACAAAAACGTCGGTGCACTCTCCGAATACCTGACCGAATTGCTGACGGACCAGACTTACAACAAGATCAAAGACCACTTGTGGGAACTGACCGGCCGGTTGCGCAAGGGTTCGGCGATCCGGACGATGGTCGGGCGACTCGATGAGGCGGTCAAGGGTGTGCTGGTGCCGGGCGTGATTTTCGAAAAGCTCGGTTTCCGCTACTTCGGTCCGATCGACGGCCACGATGTGCAGGGACTGGTCAAGACGCTCGGCCAGTTGGCGACGCTGCACGGCCCGCTGTTGTTGCATATTCGCACGCAGAAGGGGAAGGGATACAAACCGGCCGAAGAGGACGTCTGCAAGCTGCATGGCGTCAACAAATTCGACAAGGTCACAGGCAAGTCCGACAAGGCGGCGGGGGTGGCGTATACAAAGGTCTTTGGCCAAACCATGATCGAGCTTGGCAAGCTGCATCCCGAGCTGGTGGCCATCACGGCGGCGATGCCGACCGGAACCGGCCTGATCGATTTCGCGCACGAATTTCCGGAGCGGTTCTTCGATGTTGGCATTGCCGAACAGCATGGCGCGGTATTTGCGGCCGGGTTGGCGCGCGAAGGCAAGAAGCCGGTCTTTGCGGTCTATTCGACGTTCCTCCAACGCGCTTACGATCCGTTGATCCACGATATCGCCCTGCAGGGATTTCCGGTGCTGTTTGCACTCGATCGCGCCGGTTTAGCGGGCAACGACGGTCCGACGCATCATGGTGCGTTTGATATCTCTTACCTGCGCCCGGTACCCAACATGGTGATCATTGCGCCGAAGGACGGCACCGAACTGCGCCAGAGCCTGCATCTGGCCATGAAGAATCTCACCGCGCCGACCGCCATTCGCTGGCCGCGGGCCGACATCCCTGAAGGGCAATTACAGCTTGATCGTCCCGAATTTGAGTGGGGTACCTGGGAGCAGGCACGTGACGGCAAGGATGGCGCGATTCTCGCCGTCGGCACGATGGTGGCGCAGGCGCTGGCAGCGGCGCCATTGCTGGAGAAGCGCGGCTTCAAGCCGGCCGTCTACAATTGTCGATTCGTCAAACCGTTCGACGAGAAGATGCTGACGGAAATTACGCAGCGATTTTCCAAATTGATCACGATTGAAGAAGGCTCGCTGATCGGCGGATTCGGTTCCGGCATCAATGACTGGCTCAACGATCATGCCCGACAGGATATCCACTTGCGCCGTTTGGGTCTGCCGGACGAATTCGTTGAGCATGGCTCGCGCAACGAGTTATTCAAGCTGTTAGCGCTTGATCCGGAGGGTATCGCCGACAGCATCTCCTCGTTTTTGAGCGGCAACGCGGAGTCGAGCGAAGCCGCTGCGCCCGGCGTCGTCAACCGCATCGCTAATCTACGCATTGCCGCCAAGGGCAAACTCTGATGCGCTTTGGAATCATCGCCAACCGCAAACGAGTTGGCGCCGACACCGTCGTCAAGCGCGTCATTACCTGGATTGACCAGAATCATCACGACTACCGCGTTTCCGAAGCCTTGCGCGATTTGGCGCCCGATCCGGCGAAGGTGATGCCACGCGGGCAGCTGGCGCCCTGGTGCGAGATGCTGATCTCGATGGGCGGCGACGGCACGTTATTGGCCTCCGCGCGCGAGATCGCCGATTTGCAGACGCCGATTCTCGGCGTGAATCTTGGCTCGCTCGGCTTTCTGACGCAAATCTCCGCGGACGAGGTCGAGTCCCGCTTGCAGGATGTCGCTGTCGGCAATCACAAGATCGAAGAGCGGATGCTGCTGGAGGCGGGAGTCAATGACGACCTGGCCGATACGCGGTACTTCGCGCTCAATGACGTAGTTGTCGATCGCGGCAGTCTGGCGCGCCTGATCCAGCTTGATTTGTACGTCAACGACGAGTTCATCTCGACTTATCGCGCCGATGGCCTGATCATCAGCACGCCCACCGGCTCGACGGCGTACAACTCCGCCGTCGGCGGTCCAATCCTTAATCCGCTGATGCGGGCGATCGTTTCTTCGCCGATTGCGCCGCAGTCGCTGGCGGCGCGGCCGCTGCTGTTTGACGGCAACGACGTCGTTCGCATTCGCGTCTTATCGCCGGCGCACAATAGCCTGTTGACGATCGACGGCCAGATTTCCGTCAATCTCCGCAATGGCGCGGAGGTGACGATCCGCCGCGCTCCGCATGCCACTCATCTGGTGACGTTCGCCCACAATTCATTTTATCAGATTCTGCGCACGAAGCTGCATTGGGCGGTTCTGCCGCGTACCGAGCAATAGCGATTTCATTACGCGCACCGGCTCCGTCTTGCGTCTATCAGACGAATGAGCGATATTGTCACCGTGCGCCCGAACCAATCACAAACTCCTGCCACCGAGACGCGACTGCTGATGCGGGTGGGTCGGATCGTCCTGACCGCTGCATTGCTGGCGCTCGTCGCGCACGGTGGTCTCAACGCTTCCGACTATCATCCCAGCCGACTGATCGTCAAGTTTCGTCCCGGGGCTGCTTCATCTCAATTGAACAAGGTCGCGGCCGTCGCCGGTGCGCGCGCTGTTGAGCCGCTCGTGCCGTCCGCGCAACTGGTGCACCCTGATGCCGAAGGTCTGGCACGGGTAAATATTGTCGAGTTCAACTCGGATTCGACGCGGGCGATTGCCGAATCGATTCTCGCCGCCGACCCTGCGGTCGAGTATGTTGAACGCGACTACTACATGCAGCTTTTCGCCGATCCGCTTCTCCCGAACCAATGGGGATTGGTCAATACCGGCCAGCCATATCTCGGAATCGTGCGGGTGCCCGGATTCGAGAATGATTCGCTGCGGTTATTCACCGGCACACCCGGCGCGGACATCGGCTGGGGGCAAGTCAGTTCCGCACCGGCCGATCGCAGCCGCGTGCGTGTCGCGATCATCGACACCGGCGTGGACTACCATCATCCCGACTTACAGGGGCATATCTGGCACAATCCGGCTGAGACGAACGGCATTCCAGGCTTCGACGACGATTTCAACGGTTATATCGACGACACCGTCGGCTATGATTTCTCCGGTGATGTGATGGAGGGAATTTCCGTCTCACCCGATCCCGACCCGGTCGACACCATCGGCCACGGCACGCATGTGGCAGGGATCGTCGGCGCCGTTGCCGGAAACGGCATTGGTATCGAGGGTGTGGCGCGCAACGTCGAAGTGATGTGTCTCAAGATCTTCCCGAATGCGCTCGCGTCCGCCAGCGCACAGGCGATCATCTATGCCGTGAATCAGGGCGCCAAGGTGATCAATGCCTCGTGGGGATCGCCGTACTATTCGACAATTCTGGCGGAGGCGGTGCAGTACGCCGCCGATCGCGGCGTAGTTTTTGTGGCGGCGGCGGGCAATTCGGGGACCTCGACACCGTTTTTTCCCGCCCGTCTCGACCACGTCCTGACGGTCGGTGCCACCGGTTCGGCTGATCGCGTGACAACATTTTCGACCTATGGCGACTGGCTTGATGTTGCCGCGCCGGGCGAGAATATTCTTTCGCTGCGGGCGGCGCGCACCGATCTGTATGCGGCGCAGGGAGAGCCGGAAATCCGCATCATCGATGAGTTCTATTATCTCGCCGACGGCACGAGCATGGCGGCCCCGCACGTCGCCGCTTCGGCGGCTTTCATTCTATCGGTCGCGCCCGGTTTGCCGCGCGATTCGGTCGAGCAACTGCTGATGGGCAGTGCCGACAAGATTGCCGATCCGGACGGTCGCTTGCAGGGGAATTTCAGTCCGTACGCCGGGTGGGGGCGCATCAACCTGGGCCGTGCGGTGGGATTGCTGCAGGACGAATATGCCGAGATCGAGTCACCACACCCAAATGCATTGGTGACAGGAGTTGTCAATCTGCGCGGTTCGGCGGTATCGCAGCTGGGTAGTAGTTTCGTGCTCGAAGTACGGCCGGCTGCGACCGGTGACTGGACTACGATTGCAACGGGACCTGGCGACATCGTGCGCAATCTGCTGGCACGCTGGGACAGCAGCCCGTATGACGGCGATGCGGATCTGCGCCTGCGCGTGGGTACCAGCATCGCGTTCACAACGACAATTCGGATTGCGAACTCGGTCGTGGTTGAATTGCTGACGCCGCACGACGGCGATACTGTCTATTCGGTTGCGAATATCGTCGGTTCGGCTTCGTCGCCGACTTTCGATTCCTATCGGCTCACGTATGCGCCGGAATCGAATCCGAAGCAGGAAACGTTGATCAAGTTTTCGACGGAAATCAGTTATCGCCGCGAATTGGCCGAATGGACAGTGGGTCAACTTCCGCCGGGACGCGGATTCCTGACCTTGACCTTGACTGATGATGCAGGTGAGCACGCCGTTTCCAATCGCATCGTGATCAAATCGACCGTGGCGGCCGGCTACCCGCTGGCGCTGCCGGCGCGGCCGCATCTGACCTCTGCCGCCGGCAATCTTGACGCAGATCCGGGGCGCGAAATCGTCACCGGTTCGCGCGCCGGATTGCTGATCAACGACTACGACCAGCCCGGTCTGCGCACGATTGATCCGCATTTCGGCAACACCTACGAATCGTCACCGGCACTTTGTGATCTGGATAATGATGGTCGCGACGAGATCGTATCGATTTCTGATCGCGGCGTCATTGTCGTCAATGGAGAGGGCGAGTCTTTGCCGGGCTGGCCGAAGGCGGTCAATACCGGTTTGCAGTTCAACTCCTATCCTACCCCACTTGTTTCCGATCTTGACGGCGACGGCGAGATGGAAGTTCTCTTCGTCAACAGCGCCGGGGAGATCTATTGCTGGCACGCCGACGGCTCGAGCTATTTCCGTACCACGCGCGGGCTCTTTGCACGGCTGAGCGAATCGGGCCGCTTTAAGGATTACGGCGGTTCAACCGCGGCATTCTTGTTTGCTTACGACTTTGACGGTGACGGCTACCGCGATGTTGGCACGCTCTATACCGCCGCCGGCGCCGATGGTGGTGTCTACCTGTATTCCGGCAAGAACGGCGCGCCGTACAATGCCGACCTTGGTGCGCGCATCTTTTCCTCGGACGGTATCTTCGGCGGCGTACTTGCAGACTTTGACAACGATGCCGTTCCCGAGATTGCTTTCGCGCACTGGTATTCGAGCAACCTGGCGATGGCGGTGCGAATTATCGAAGCCGACGGTTCCGACCTGCCCGGCTGGCCCAAGTTGTTTCCGGAGAAGATCCAGTGGCTGACCTCATATCCGGCGGCGGCCGACCTGGACAACGACTCGATTCCAGAATTGATCTGCGCATTCAGCGCGCTCGACGGCGGCGAGGTGTTCGTGTGGCACGGCGACGGCCGGCCGCTGCTGGCCAATGAATTTGGCCGTAACGATGGCTTCCTGGCCGGCACGATCAACTCGCTGTCCAACCCGCTCGTGCTCGACGTCGACAATGACGGCCAGTTCGAGATCGTCTCGCGCGGCGGCGCCTTGCTCATCGGCAAGCCGGAACGACTGCTGTGCTGGGAGACCGACGGCACGACGACGCCCGGCTGGCCGGTTTACACCTTCGCCAATCCCGGGGTCGTCACATATGCGCCGCATACGCCGGTGGTGGGCGATTTCGACGGCGACTCATTGCTGGAAATCTACATTGGATCTTCCGATGGGCGCATCTACAGTTGGGACTTGCCGACGGTCGCGTCTGATTCGGCGGTAGCATGGGGGACATTCCTCGGTGATACTCGCAACACCGGGATGTTGCCGAGCCTGGCGCGTCCGCGCACGCCGCAACCGCCACCGTTGCCGACCACGTTTCGTCTGGCGCAAAACTATCCGAATCCGTTCAATCAGACGACGGTCATTGAAGTCGACGTTGTCACCGCCGCACCGGTCAAGATTGAGATCATCAATCTCCTGGGCCAGACCGTTGCCACACTCGTTGACAGGTTCCTGCCGGCGGGGTTTCACCGTTTCGACTGGAACGGCCGCGATTTCCACGGCCGAGAGGTGGCATCGGGTGTCTACTTCTACCGCTTGCGCATGAACAACGTCAACGAGACGCGCAGAATGGTGTTGTTGAAATGAAGTGGCTGCGATTGGTCCTGGTCCTGCTCCAATGGTTGTCAATGCCGGTTTGGGCGGACGTCGGTCCGGAGATGTTCGAGCCGGTGACGACAATTCCGCTCGGCGGGGCGCGGTCGTTTGCCGTAGCGCCCGACTTTGTGCTGGCTCTCGGCGATCGTCAGGTGCTGCGGCTGCCGCTGAACGCGCAACCCCGCCTCGTACCAGATGCGGCCATCACGCTGGCCAGCGAATTTGCCGGCATCACCGCCGCCGGCGACCGAGCCTACGTTTACTCGCGTCAGCGTCGTCTTGCCGTGCTCAATTGGCGAGAGTCGGCCCTGACGGCGCCGGTCGAGTACCTTCTGGCCGACACGATTCATGCCGCCACGGCGCGCCATGACACGCTCTTTGCGGCATTGGGCGTGGCGGGAATCGCCCTGTACGATGCCTCGATGCCGGGTCGCCTGCGCGAGATGGCGCGATTCACGGGTGGCGCCTACTACATCGGGTTGGCGCTTCACGGCCGCTTTCTGCTTGCCCTTGATCGCCTCAACGGAATCGATGTTTACGACCTCAGATCTTCAGAGATGTCGCCGGTAGAACGTATTCTGCGCGAGACGCCGCCGACGGCCGTGGCGCCGATCGCGGATGGCTTTGCGATTTGCGACGGCGGTCAGAGTGTCGACTTGTTCCATCTGCAAGATGGCCGCGTCAACGGAGTCGATTCAGTTGTTTGCGATTTCGCCGTCACTCAGCTTGCCGCCGTTTCCAGATTCTTGATTGCCGGCGGTCCCGACGGTCTGTGCCGCATCGTCGATTTCGATAATCCAACAGAGGCAGCGACAATTGCGGTTGGTTATCCGGTGGCACAGTGCGAAGGGCTGAGCGTTGACGGCAAGACCAGATTCTACATTCGCGATGAGTCGGGACAGATCGCTGTGATCACGGTTGGCGGCGAGTCGGTCGGCGAAGCCTCCCGATTTGTCCCGCCGGAAACGCCATTGGCGTTTGCCGCAACCGATCGCGGATTGCTGTATGCCGACTCCGGTGGTCGCTTGCGATTGCTTGGCAATAGTGAGAGGGAGGCGAAGACGGTTGGAGTTGGTGGATTCTTCAATCGGCTGACGGCGGCGGGTGATGTGATCGTCGCAGCTCAAGCCGGTTCCGAACAAGTCTATCTTTTCGAATTTGACCGCGGCAACGACCTGCGACCTTCGGCAGTTGTCTACACCGCGGAGCCAGTCTCAGCAGTCTATCTGCGTGAAGCGGGCGTCGACAAGCTGGAACTCGTCGTCGTTCATGCGCGCGGTTCGATGAGTTACGCTTTCGATCGCCAATCGCTGGCGGTGGAATTCTTAAGCAGTCACTCCGTCGACTTTGCGGTTTCGGGCAGTCAGATGGGCGAGTCGTTGCTGTTGCTTGCGTCGGAACGCGGGGAAGGCGCCATCATATCCCTGGATGATCCTGCGGCAACGCCGGCCACCGTTGATCTGCCCGAGCGGCCGCGGGCGTTTGCGATCGCCGGAGATCGAATCATCGTGGTCGCAGCCCCATCAGGAGTCAGCGTTCTGGAATTCGATGCTGCGACCGGCGCGGTAACTCCGATACAGCTGCCCTTGGTCATGACCTCGGCATTTGATCTTCGCTACGATTCCGTTGCGCAGATTCTGCTGATCGCCGATGCCGTCGGTGGCGTGCGCTATCTGGATTTTGCCGATCCGTATGCGCCGGGACCCGTGTACACGATCGAGAACAGCCACGGAGCTTATCGGCTGGCGGCCGGGGGAGATCGACTGCTGGTGCTCTCATCGTCGCGCCTATCGGTCTATGACGGTAGCGAACGCCATGCGCCTGCTCCCGGGAGTCAGCGCGCGCGCATCGATCTCACGCCGTTCTACCCAAATCCCTTCAACTCCACTACGACCGCGCAGATTACTGCGATCGCGCCCGTTGCGGTTGACCTCATGGTGGTCAATTCGCTCGGTCAGACGATTTGCCGCCAGACGTTGGCGCTCGCCACCGGCAGTACCGTGACCTGGGACGGTGTTGATCAAAGCGGCCATGCGGTTGCTTCCGGCATCTATTTTGTGCGCGTCGCTGGGGCAGGGCAAGTGGTCACGCGCAAGGTTGTCTTGCTCAAGTAGCTTGCGACCGCGTGAACATTTAAATGCTTGACCTGATCAGCGTTAAGGGTATAAATTGATGAGTCTTATAACCGGTGGGAGTTTGCTGTGAAGATACGAATGGCAAGAATTGCCGGGCTCGCGCTGACGGCGATCCTCGTATTGGGGATGGGGCTCACGGCGCAGGCCAAGAAGGAAAAGGTTGGCGTCTTGAACAAAGGCGTCTTCACGGACAATCGCTTTGGTTTTTCGATCACGATGCCCAAGGAATGGCGCGACGGCGGTTTGCGCGACGAATATTCGCCGGAGCGCATCAGCTTCCTGTACAAGCGGACGCGGGTCCCGGCGCGCTTGCGCGACAATCCGGAAGAGGCGCTGCGCCCCATCGTCATGGTTTTTGCCGATTCCAATACGCTGCCGACCACGGCCTTCGTCGATTCGCTGCGCAGCGGCCTTACCAAGGACTCGTTTCGCGACAAGATTCTGAATAAGTCGGTTTTCTTCCAGCGGGGAGCGCCGAATCCGGCAGAGCAGTTGCGGGTGCAGAACGTCAAGATTGGCGGCCGTGACGCCGTGCAATACCAGATGCGCCGCGAGTATGCGGTGCAGGTGCAGCCGGAAGGCCGGTCGGTGCCGGAACTGGTGCGCGAATTTCGTTCCGGCTGGGTTTATCTGATTCCGCTGGAGGGCGCCCTGGTGTACATGGAGTTGGTCTGCGAGCGGCAGTTTGAAAACGAGTTGCAGCCCGAGTTTGAGGCGTTTATCAATTCGGTGACCTTTGATCAAGCCGCCGGTGATTCGACCGCGGCGCCGCTGGAGAGTGGCGAGTAACGTTCGCTGCGGCGCAGTGTCGCGCTTGAGTCAGGCTATGGAGGAGGACTATGTGGGCCGTTAGAATGTTCCTCATGATCGTGTTTCTGATTTTCGCGATCGCCTTCTTCATTGCCAACGCGAATCAGCGCGTCGATATCGCCTTCGACCTGATGTTCATTCATTACCGCCATCTGGACGCGCCGCTCTGGGGGGTGTTGCTGGTGGCGTTCGGCGCGGGAATGATCGCCAGCTTTTTGCTCGCGGTTACGTATTTCTTCCGGATTTCCTCGGAATCGGCCGCCAATCGACGCTTGGTCAAGCGGCTGGAAGCGGAAATCACGTCGTTGCGAAACCGACAAATTGATCAGATCGACTCGATTTAGCCATGTTCGATTTTAACATGTACTACTACATCATCGGCGTTGCCCTCGTCCTGTTGCTGATTGCGCTGTTTTCGTTGCAGGTGCGCCGGCGCCGCCGCGAGCGCGCCAAGGACGCCAGCCTGTACGTATCCGCGCTGCAGTCGCTTTTGGAAGGCGACCAGGTGGCGGCGTTCCACAAGCTCAAGGATGTGGTCGCGCAAGACACGCACAATATCGACGCCTATTTGCGTCTGGGGCGGATTCTCGCTGACCGTGGCAAGGCCAAGCAGGCGATTCAGGTTCATTCCGACCTGCTGATGCGCGGCGATATTACGCCGGCGCAGCGCCAGGCGGTGCAGCATCATTTGATAGACGACTTTGTCGCCGACGGCCAGTTGGAGAAGGCCGTTGCGCTGCTGAAGAAGGAATACGATCGCGACCCGGCCAATCTCAAGTCGGGTGTCCAACTGCTCGATCTGCTTGGCAAGACGGAGAAGTGGGAGGACTCGGAGGCGGTCGCTGAGAAGCTGTTCAAGCGGGAGCCGACGCTCTTTCGTAACCGTCTCGCCGATGTCAAGAGTCGTCTGGCTGATTTGCTGGCGCAGCGCGGCAAGGGCCGCAAAGCGCGCACGCTGTACAAGACCGCTTATCATCTCGACCCCACCCGCCATGACGTCTGGGTCAAAGTCGGTGATTCGTACATTACCGAGGAGCGGGTCGAAGACGCCGTCAAGGCGTGGATGACGTTCGTGGAGAAGAATCCAGATCAGGCGCATGTCGTCTTTGATCGACTGCGCCGCTCGTTTTTCGATCTCGGGCAATTCAACATGATCTCGAGCGTCTTTGAGGGCATCCTCGAGCGCGATCCCAACAATATCAGCGCCGCCATGGCGCTGGCCGAGCTTTACGAGAAGAAGGGCGATCGCGCCCAGGCGCTGGACTACTTCCGGCAGATCATTAACGCCCATCCCGCGTACGCGCCGGCTCATATCGGTGTCGCGCGCATCTATCGCGGGCAAGGACGGATCAATGAAGCATTCGAAATACTGGAGAACCTCTACTTCAGCCAAGAGGCGGCCCGTCAGCGCACCTGATCGCGCGCTGCGCACTTTGGCGGCCGGGCTCTGGTTGACTGTGTCCGCCGCGGTCGGCGCTATGGCTTCCGACCAGTTGGCGCGCGTCGACGAGTGCCTGCAGGCCGGCGAACTCACTGCCGCCCGCCTGGCGTTGCGGGAGGCAGCGTTTACGCCGGATCACTACGGCTGGGAGTTTCGCCACGCGCTGTTGAATCCGGACGGCGATCAAGCGGCCGCGCGCGTGCGCGCGCTGCTCGATAATGATCCGCCCGCTGAGTTGCGGTGCCGCATGGCGGAGTTCTATGCGCAGTATTGTCTGCTGGCCGGCAATTGCAATGCCGGTGCTGTGGCGGCCCACCGTGCTTTGCGTTCGTGCGTTCACGTGCAGCGCTGTGAGCCGTTGCAGCTTCTGACTGCTCGTCTCGACCTCGCCCGCGGGGAAGATCGCGCGGCGGAGGGTCAATTGCGACGTTTGCTGAAAGAGTCTTCCGATCCCGATGTGAATTCGCAGGCGCTCTGGTTGCTTGCCGAATCATTCGCCGCACGCAAGAAACTCGGTGCCGCCAAGGAGTTGCTGGCGCGCTTTGCGACACGCCCGGAGAATCCCTATTTTGCGCCGGCGGTGGCGCGATTGGCGGAGCTGCTCGAAGTCACGGACGAAGCCCCATCGGCAAAATCGATGCGTGAGCGCTTGATCGGTGAGGCGCCGCAATTTGCCGCTCTTACCGGCGCCGCACCGACAGATGACCCAGCTGCAGTGACGGTTGCGTTCACGATGCCGGCCAATCGCACACCACGATCGCTGGCACAGCTATTTGCCGTGCGCGTTGGTGAATTTGACCGCGAGGCTGATGCGCGCCGCGTCCACCAGCGGCTGCTTGCGCAGGGCTATACCGCGCGGATGACGGAACTGGAATCCGGCGATCGCCCGCATTTCGTAGTGGATGTCGGTCGCTTTAATTCGGCTGATGCCGCCGCCCGCTTCAAACAGCGCTTTGAGCGCGTCACCCAACAGACCGTCACGGTCGTCGCGCTGTAAATGTCCGACAAGACCACGCCGCTGCTTGAGCAGTACTTTGCCATCAAGAAACAACACCCCGACAAGATCCTCTTTTTCCGCATGGGGGATTTCTACGAGATGTTTGGCCGCGACGCCGAGATTGCCGCGCCGATTCTCGGTATTGCGCTGACCTCGCGCGCGCACGGCCAGACGACGCGCCTGCCGTTGGCCGGTGTGCCGTATCACTCGGCCGAGAAGTATCTGACGCAGTTGATCCGTGCCGGCCTCAAGGTCGTTATCTGCGAGCAGGTGGAGGATCCCAAATTGGCGAAGGGACTCGTCAAGCGGAAAGTAATCGAGATTATTACGCCCGGCACGATCACGATCGACAGCGCACTGCCCGCCGAACGCGACAGTCTATTGCTGGCGATTCATACCAACCAGCCCGACCGGCTCGGCTTCGGCGCCGTAGACATCACCACCGGCGCGGTAACGTTTTATGAAGGTGATCTGGCCGGAACGTTGGACCGGATTGAATCGCTGGCACCGTCGGAAGTCCTGATCTCCGATGAGGACACCGTGAGCCTGGTCCGACATTTGGCGCGATTGGCGGCGGCGCCGACAAAGCTGGAGTCGTGGCGCTTCCAAGTCGACTTCGCGACGGAGAAGCTCAAGAACTTCTATGAGGTCGCTTCGCTCGAGGCGTTCGAACTCAACCATGCGCCGCGGGCGACCGCCGCGCTGGGTGCGCTTTTCTCGTATATCGAAGAGATGAAATTCGCGGCGCCGGGGCATCTATCGCCGCCACGGCTGGCAGATGATCCCGATCACGTCTATCTCGATGCTGCCACCGTTCGCAATTTGGAACTGCTGCAATCCAATTCCAGCGACAAACGCGAGCACACGCTGTTCGGGCTGCTCGATTTCTGTCGCACGGGAATGGGCAAACGCACGCTGGCGCGCTGGCTCGTGGCGCCGCTGAAGAACATCGAACGCATCCTCGCGCGTCAACAGGCGGTCGAACGGTTTTATCGCGAAGACGAATTACGCGAAGGTATGGCACGCGCGCTTGCCGACCTGATCGATCTGGAACGGATGGCGGGCAAGCTCGGCAATCGCAAGGCGAACCCGCGCGACCTTGTTGCGCTGGCGGGCAGCTTGCGGCGACTGCCGGAGATCTCCGGCTTGTTGGCGAGTTGTGGTGTTCCGCTTCTGGCGTCATTGGCGAAGCGGCTGCCGGAATTGCAGGCGGTGGTCGGCGATATTGCCTTGGCACTCGTCGATGAGCCGCCGATCCTGGCCAACTCCGGCGGCTTAATTCGTACCGGGAGCAGCGAGAAGTTGGACCGCCTCAAGTCGTCAATTAAGGACGCGGTCGATTACATCTCCGGCCTGCAGGAGAAGCTGCGCACCGAGACCGGAATCGGCAATCTCAAGGTCGGCTTCAATCAGGTGTTCGGTTATTACATTGAAGTCTCGAAGGGTCAGTTGGCAGCAGTCCCGCCACACTTCATCCGCAAGCAGACGTTGGTCAACGCCGAGCGGTATATCACGGATGAACTGAAGAAGAAGGAAGAGTTGATTCTTGCCGCCGAAGACGGCATCAATCGCCTGGAGGAGGAGTTGTTCCTCGAGCTGCGCGATCGCGTCGCCGCCCACGGCGAGCAGATCAGTCGCGCCGGCCAAATCGTCGGCGAGCTGGAGACGCTGCTGGCTTTTGCGCTGGCGGCACGGCGCTATGGGTACGTGCGTCCGCAGTTGACGACCGAGCCGATCCTGGAAATCATCGAGGGGCGCCATCCGGTGATCGAGCAGATTCTGCCGCGCGGCGATTTTGTGGGCAATGATACCCGGCTCGATGCCCGGGACGCGCAAATTCAACTTCTCACCGGACCGAACATGGCGGGGAAGTCCACATATCTGCGGCAAGTCGGGCTGATCGTAATCATGGCCCAGGCGGGCGGTTTCGTGCCTGCCGAAAAGGCCACGATCGGGATTGTCGATCGCGTCTTCACGCGCGTCGGCGCTTCGGACCGTCTGACGATGGGCGAATCGACCTTTCTGGTGGAGATGAACGAGACGGCGCGAATCCTCAACAATGCCACGCCGCAGAGTCTGATCCTGCTCGATGAGGTCGGGCGCGGCACTTCGACCTATGACGGTCTGGCGATTGCCTGGGCGTTGTGCGAGGCGCTGCACAACGATACGCGGCTCAAGTCGCGCACGATTTTCGCCACCCACTTTCACGAACTAACAGAACTTGCGAATCTCTGCGCGCGTATTCGCAATTTCCAGGTACAGGTGCGTCGCCACCGCGATCGCATCGTATTCCTCAGGAAGGTCGTACCGGGCGGTTGTGATGACAGCTTCGGGATTGAGGTGGCCAAGCTGGCGGGAATTCCCGGCACATTGACAGCCCGCGCCAAGGAGATTTTGGCGGAATTGGAGTCGGGCACATTTGCGCCGCTCAAGACTCGCAGTCGCTATCACTATGTCAACCCAAACCAGATGCGGCTGTTCGAATCGACCGAGCCGGAGACCTTGAAGCGACTGCGCTCCGTCGACGTCGACAGCCTGACGCCGATCGAAGCGCTGAACCTGGTCAACGAGCTGAAGAAACTTGCGGAGAAGGATAATGGCCACGCGGATTAAGCTGCTGCCCAACGTGCTGATCAACAAGATCGCCGCCGGCGAAGTGATTGAGCGGCCGGCCTCCGTGGTCAAGGAGTTGATCGAGAATAGCCTTGATGCCGAGGCCACCTCGGTGCGGATCGACATCGCCGAGGGCGGGCTGGGCCGGATCGAGGTCAACGACAATGGTTACGGCATGACCCCGGAAGATCTTCGCCTTGCCGTCTGCCGCCACGCCACCAGCAAGATCGATAAGCCGGAAGACCTCTTCAATATCAAGTCGTTCGGATTCCGCGGCGAAGCGCTGCCGTCGATCACCTCGGTGTCGCAGTTCGCGGTCAAATCGCGCAATCGTGGCGCCGCCTCCGGCTACCGGCTGGAGATCGACGGCGGGGAAGTGGTCGGCGAGTCGGAGGTCGGATGCGACTATGGCACGACGATTACCGTGCGCAATTTGTTCTTCAACACGCCCGCGCGCCGGAAATTCCTCAAGTCGGCTTCGGCAGAAGTGCGCCGGGTGATTGAAGTGGTCGAGTCGATTGCGCTCGGCAATCCGCAGTGCGAATTCATCCTCGACTCCGACGGCCAGCGTCTCGTCGATCTGGCGGCAACCGCCGATAGATTCGCCCGCGCCGGGCAGTTGTTCGGCGTCGCCAACGCTGCAAAATTCGTTCGCGGTGAGCGCGCCGCGGATGCACTGCGCGTCGAGATTTATCTTTCAAAACCGGAGGCCTGTCGGCGCAGCCGCTCGCGGATTATGATACTTGTCAATGGCCGCCGTATCGATTCCAAGTCGCTCTTTGCCGCAATCACTTCCGCCTATGGAGAATTTCTCGCGGGCGGGTTGTATCCGCAGGGTGCCGTCTTCATCGCGATCGATCCGGCGCTGGTTGACGTCAACGTGCATCCGGCCAAGTCGGAAGTTCGCTTTGCCGATGAGCGCGCCATTTTTCATGCGCTTTACAGCTTGGTGCGCGAGTCGCTCCTGCAGGGGAACATCGTTCCCGGATTTGGTGCAGCGTCCGGCCGCAGGGGCGAGGATTACTCCGGCTATGCGCGTGAAGTTGACCTGCGCCGCTCGCTGGGAAGTTTCTTCGAGAAGGAACTCGGCTCGGAACGTGGGGAACATGCGTTGGCGGCGATTTTTACGCCGATACCGACCGGGCAGGCCGGGCAAGCGGAACTGCCTTCGCCGCAAGGGGAAGCTGTGCCGGCCGTTGTCACGATTCCACCTGGACAGCCGACCGAGCGCACCCACTTAGCGGCCACGATGAAAGGCGACGCGCGTCTGCATCAATTCAATCTGCTCTACATCATTGCGATTACAGCCGACGCGGTGCTAATCATCGACCAGCACGCCGCTCATGAGCGCATTCTCTACGAGCTGGCACTCAAGTCGCTCGGCCATCATGCTATTGCCAGCCAGCGCCTGCTTTTCCCGATTCCGGTACATCTTGAACCGGAAGATTACTTCACCTTCAATCGCGAACAGGAGTCGTTTGCGGCGCTTGGTTTTGTCGTTAGCGCTTTCGGGCCTCGCCAGGTGCAGCTTGAAGCCGTCCCGTCGGTCCTCGGCGGCAAGAATCCTGAGACACTCTTCCGCGAACTGCTGGATGATTTCTCCGAGTTGAAAGGTGATGAACAGAAGCGTTTCCAGAAGCGGGCCGCCTCGTTTGCCTGCCGGGGTGCAATCATGTCTGGCGATAGACTCACCGAGGTTGCGATGCGTGCGCTATTTGAGAACTTGATGACTGCCGAGAATCCGTACGTTTGTCCCCATGGCCGGCCCACGATGATTCGCCTGTCGCGACACGATCTTGATGTCAGATTCGGGCGCCTTGGTTAAGCCGATCATCCCGGTGCTGGTCGGACCGACCGCCGTCGGCAAGACCGCCGTTGCGCTGGAACTCGTCGACCGTTTCAATTTGGAAGTCGTCTCTTGCGATTCCCGCCAGATTTACCGCCGACTCAACATCGGTACAGCCAAGCCGACCCGGACTGAACTCGCCGGCCGACCTTATCACCTGATCGATTACGTCGAACCTGATGCAGTCTACTCGGCAGCGCGTTATCGCGAGGATGCTGACGCCGCATTTACCGAGGTCTTTTCGAAAGGTCGGGTCCCCCTGGTTGTTGGCGGATCCGGGCTGTATCTCAGGGCTCTGGTGGTGGGGCTTTTTGAAACACCACCGGCCGACCCGGATTTTCGGGCGCGTTTGGAAGCGTTTTCGGCAGCAGAGCTTCATAGCCAGCTCGCCGGGATCGATTCGGAGGCAGCGAGGGTAATTCCGGCGGGAAATCGGCCGCGCCTGGTTAGGGCATTGGAAATCCATAACTTAACCGGCTTGACCAAAAGCGAACTTGCAAAGTCCGGTACGTATCCTCCGAGTCGGTATGAATTTCTCTTATTTCTCTTAAGCCGTTCAAGGGAAAAACTTTATCAAATTATCAATTTGCGGGTCGATAATATGATACGGGACGGATTGATCGCAGAAGTCGATCAACTCTGCGCGGCGGGTCTTGCCGACTCGCCGGTTTTGCGACGAACAGTTGGATATCGTGAAGTTCTCGACTTCTGGGACGGTCAGTTTGGTCATGATCGATGTATCGAATTGATCAAGCAACGGACCCGCAACTATGCTAAACGACAGTTGACCTGGTTTCGTCATCAGGTTCGAGCCGAAACAATCGAATTGGAGTCTTCCGGTTGGCGGCAAAAAATGTTCGGCTGGTTCGACAAATTTAAACTTGACAGGAAATTATGCTAAGTCATATCTTCCAACAGCTTACAGTCTCCATGCTTTCAGGGAGGAAGTCTTTAATGCCTCGTTTGTTATATTTTGTCGCGGTGGTGATGTTGGTGGTGGCGGGGTGTTCGTCGGCAGTGCGGGAAAATCGCACTTTGGCCGTTGCGACAAATATATCTACTGAGGCCGAGTCTCCATCCTCTCAAGCGAATGTCAGTGAATCGATTCCAGCGAATAACGAGGCGGTAGTCGCCGCGCAGAACGAATTGAACCTCGCCGAAGAGTATTTTCAATACGGAGTTCAGGCTAACTCGCAGGAACAGTGGCAGGAAGCCCAGTACAATTTTGAACGCGCCCTGACGATTCTTTCCGACCTCGACGTTGATCCGACGGACGAAAGTGAAATCGGCCAACGCTACTTTAAGTTGTTGGGCGACATTCGCTCGGAATACAAGCTGACCTTGCTTTACCTCGCAACTCTTCCCGGAGAGACCTCCAGCTCCGCTTTTGTCGATCGGTTTTTGGAAATCGATGACTTCAGCAAACTTCGGGAAGAGCCGGTAGTTACTGACGTTGACAAGACCGCAGTATTCGATGTTCCGGTGATAGTCAACGAAAAGGTCGAGAATTGTATCATATACTTCCAGACGCTGGCGCGCGATTTCTTCCAAGCGGCTTTGACGCGTTCGGGCAAGTATTCTTCGACCATGATCCGGATCCTTGAGGAAGAAGGCCTGCCGCGCGATTTGGTATACCTGCCTCTGATCGAATCTGGATACAAGACCAATGCCTACTCCTGGGCAGCCGCGGTTGGACCGTGGCAGTTCATCTCTGGAACCGGAAAACAATACGGACTTTATCGTAATTGGTGGTATGATGAGCGGCGCGATTTCGAGAAGTCGACGCGGGCCGCCGCACGCTACCTGACTTTCCTTTACAATCGTTATGGTGACTGGTACTTGGCTCTGGCGGCGTACAATGCCGGCGAGGGTCGGGTCGATCGTGCGGTCAAGCGCGAGAACACCACCGACTATTTCCGTCTCCGGAGTCTGGCGCGTGAAACCAAGGACTATGTTCCGTTGTTCCTGGCGGCGACGATCATCGCCAAGAATCCTGAGAAATACGGTTTTGCGTCGTACTTCGAAGAGCCGATTGACTACGAGACGGTGACCATCGACAAGTGCGTCGATCTTCGTGACGTTGCACGTTCGCTCGGGACGAGCCTTGAGTATCTTCAACACCTGAACCCCGAGTTGCTGCGCAATGTCACACCGCCGAATGCCGGCTCATATCGGCTGCGAATTCCGACCAACATGGAGACGGCGTTTTGGGCGGCCTATGACGGTTTTGAGAAACCGAAGGCCTCCGGCATGGAGCAGCATACGATTCGTCGCGGCGAGACGTGGGCCAGTATCGCCAAGAAATACGGAGTTTCGGCCAAGAGCCTGGCAGCCGCGAATAACGCTTCGACCAAGAGCAAGCTGATCGCGGGTCGCCACTTGCTGGTCCCGATTCAGAATCCGGAGCTGGCGCGATCGGGCGGATCGAGCAGCGGCAAGAAATCCGGCTCCGGCTCGAAGTCGTCGGCGCTGGCGGCCAACGGCACCTACACGGTGCGCAAGGGCGATAACCTCTGGCAGATCGCGGAAGCGCACGGCACGACGGTGAACGATTTGCGCTCCCTGAACGGGTTGGGACCCTATTCTGAGCTTCATCCCGGGCAGAAGCTCAAAGTCAACGCGTCGGGAACGAAGGCGGCGGGCAGCAAGGCGTCCTCCGGCAAGATCATGACCTACAAAGTTCGCAAGGGGGATACGCTGGACAAAATCGCTCAGAAGTACGGAACTTCCGTGCAGGACATCGCGTCGATCAACGGTATGCATACCATCGACTATCTTCGGGTCGGGCAGTTGATCAATGTTCCGGCATCGGGTGCCAGCGCGAGCAGCAAGTCCGCGAGTAAGTCGACAGCCTCGGCCGGCAAGAAATCGCGTTCGGGCGGTGTGCTCGTTTACGTGGTCAAGGCCGGCGACACCCTTTGGGACATTGCCAAATCGTTTGGAACGACAGTGGAAGACATTGTGACGTTGAACGGGCTTTCATCCAAGCGCGTGAAAGTCGGAGATCGACTCAAAGTCAAGCGAGGTTAAACGCTCAGGAATGGCAAAGGCGCGGGACATCATAATCGGAGTCGTGATCGGGGGGAGCTTCCTGCTCTTCTTTGGAATGATCATTGCATTTGTCATGCTGGGTCGGGGCGGCTCCAGCGACGGTTTGCCGTCATTCGGTAAGAAGGTCGCCATCATCAATATCTACGGTGTTATCGAGTCCTCTACCGATATCGTCCGCCAGCTTGACCGCTGGGCGGACGACAACAGCGTTCAAGCGATCCTCCTGCATATCAATTCCCCCGGCGGCGGCGTGACGCCCTCGCAGGAGATCTACGAAAAGATTCTCAAGGTCAAAGCCGAGACGAAGAAGCCGATTGTGGCGTCGATGAGTTCAGTGTGCGCTTCCGGCGGTTACTATATCGCCTGCGCAGCCGACCGGATTGTCGCCAATCAGGGGACGATTACCGGATCGATCGGAGTGATTTTTCAATATCCCGTCATTGAAGAGATGTTCAACAAGGTGGGGATCAAGTACCAGACGATCAAGTCGGGAGGACGCAAGGACGTCGGTTCGCCGTTCCGGGCGCCAACGGAGGCGGACTCGACCATGCTACAGGCGGTGGTGGACGACACGTACGACCAGTTTGTGCAGGCGATCGTCGATAACCGCGACATGGGTCGCGACGAGGTGATCAGCCTGGCGGACGGCTCGGTGTATTCGGGGCGGCAGGCGTACCGGCTTGGGTTGGTCGATACGCTGGGCACGTTTGAGGATGCCCTTGACATCGCCGGCGAGATGTGCGGGTTGGGGAAGGACCCCGACAGTGTCCGTGAAATTCCGCGTCGGCGGGCCTCGCTGTGGGATCTGGTGGAGGGGCTGTTGAATTTGGACTTGTCGGGTCTGCTGGCCCGCGGCGATAACCTGATTTATCCGCAGTTGCGCTATATTTTCAACTAATCTTGATTAGGGCAGGGCAACGGCAGTAAACGGCAGAAGTGGAGCAAGGAAGAAAGAAGTTTAACGGATATGATGTCGGAGGAGAGTGACCCGAAATGACCAAAGCTGATCTTGTCGAGCGTGTCGCCGAACGCACCGGACTGACCCGTACCGACGTGGCTGTCGTGGTGGATTCGTTCCTGGACACGATTAAGAAATCCATGGAAGAAATGCAGAATATTGAAATTCGCGGCTTTGGCACCTTCAAGATTAAGTTGAGAAAGGCGCGCAAAGCCCGGAATCCGCGGACGGGCGAGGAAGTGCCAGTGCCGGACCGCAAGGTGCCGGTGTTCAAGCCGTCGAACGAATTCAAGGATCTGATCACCAAATTGCCGCTGGCGGGTCAGTAAGAATTCTGCTTGCGTTGCGGGCGCAGACTCCTATATTGGCGGTCTGTTTGCTTAAGAGTACTATTACGGAGGTTTAATGCCGAGCGGCAAAAAACGGAAACGTCAGAAGATCAAGACGCATAAGCGTAAGAAGAGAAGAAGACGCGATCGTCATAAAAAGAAATTAGGTCGTTAGGGCTGCATCAAGCAGCCCTTTCTTTTTTGGGGGTGTCATGACCGGTGCATTCTCCGATGCTGTCAGTATGCAGATCCTGGGCCTCGACTTCACCAGCGCTCCGCGTAAGTCCAAACCGATTACCGTTGCGCACGGTGCTCTGACCGGTAACCGGCTCGTAATTGAATCACTCGCCACGATCCCCGACTTTGACGGTGTCCGAGCTCTCTTGAGTTCGCGCGGCCCCTGGATCGCCGGGCTCGATTTTCCTTTTGGCTTGCCGCGCAATTTTCTCGAGGCGGTCGGGTGGAGCGGTTCATGGGCGGACCAGGCAGAACGCGTCTCGAAGATGAGTAAGGGCGAATTCGAATCGGTGTTAGTGGCTTTCAAGGCGGGCCAACCGGACGGCCAGAAGGAGCTCCTTCGGCGTACCGACCGGCCCACAAGAGCCAAGAGCCCGCTCAAGCTGAACAATCCCCCCGTAGGCAAGATGTACTTTGAAGGTGTCAGGCTGCTGCTTAACTCGGAAGCGTCCGTCTTGCCGTGTCGACCCTCGGAATCTGATTGCGTCATCTGCGAATCATATCCGGCGGTGCCGGCTCGACTTCTGATCGGCCAGACGACTTACAAGAACGATTCCAAGAAGAAACAGACTATCTCTCAGCTTGAGGCACGCCAGGCAATTTTGCGTGGGATAAGCACTCCTCAATTCGAGCACTCTTATCACATCTCGGTGTCAATTGACCCGGTTGTCGTAGGTGCTGCGATCAGCGACCCGTCTGGCGACACACTCGATGCCATTCTGGCCTGCATCCAGGTGGCTTCCGCGTCACTGGATTCGACCGGTCGCTTCTATATCCCTGAAGACGTCGATCCGTGCGAGGGCTGGATCGCCGATGCGGTGATCTTTGATCAGCTCGACGAGGTCGAGCATCACCTTGCCACAGTGTCGCGGCGATCGCACTGAACGAGAAGCTCCCCAAATCCAGGCCATTTTAGTATAAATTGAAATATTATAAGTGAAACTAAGAATGTTTTAACTTTTAGTTAAGATCTTCGTATTATCTCCTGTCATGGCGATACGAATAAATCTTGACGTAATGCTTGCCAAGCGCAAGATGTCGCTGACCGAGTTGGCGGACCGGGTTGGTCTTACGTTAACCGCGCTATCACTTTTTAAGACTGAGAAATCTAAAGGAATCCGCTTCTCATCGTTGAATGCCATCTGTCGCGTGCTGGAATGTCAGCCCGGCGACCTCCTCGAGTACACAGCGGATCAAGACGGAGGTTCAAAATGATGCAGGCAGAAGAGATGGTCGTCAGCACGAGCAACCGCTATTTGCTCGCGGGCTGGATGTCGATCATTGCGGCGGTGTTGTTTCCACTGCAGTTCATCGTCGGAATCGTGCAGGGTATCATCGGAGCACGGACCTTTCACATCAAAGGTCCCATTGTCGGTCCGGCTGACTTCCTTGGACTCATTTCGACAGCCCTGGCGGTGTATGTCATCATCATGTTCCGGCAGTTGCTGCATGAACGCTTCCGCTACCACGGTGTTGATCTCCTCATTACAATCTCGATCTGGTGGTTGATAGGATTTCAGGTATTGGGGTTGATGCTCAAGACGATGCTGCTGCTGACGAATCTGCCGGAGCTGATGCAGATCGTCATGATGCTCGGCCTCTTCTCGGTAGCGATGGTGACGGTGGGGATTGTCGATATCATGATTGCAGTGCGCCTGCTCAAACTCAGAGAGCAGATGAGTGACTTGTTAGCGGCATACGTGTATTTAACCCTCGCGGCGGGAATACTCGAAGTGACAATTCTGCTCTCGCCGCTGGCACTGATTCTCGTTCCGATCACGTCAATCATTCTCGGAGTAGTCTTCCTTCGCGAAAAGGAGGAAGCCGAGTTCGTCTAACGCGCAGCCGCCTCAACTCGGCTGCCCACTGATTGCTCAAAGCTGTTGGCGATCTCTCGCAACGGCGGTCCACAACCGACAGCAGGAGCGTGCCAAATAAGAGGGCAGTTCCTACCAATGAGGAAATCTCTTCCACCCAACGTCGCCCGGTTAAACTCTGACTGTCTCTTCCCCAACGACTTAGCCCGGCTTTCACTTCGGCACGCTGTTTGATCTTGCATCAGGGGCATGAAAGCACGTTTTGCCCTGATTTGCTTCTTTTTGGTCTGCATCCTCTGGTTCGCAGATGGACGCTGCGACGTCGCCGATTTCCGCGTTAATGACGATTTCGGTACCGCCTATCAGGGATACTCGCATATCGCGGTCGACCTCGACGGCAACTTCGTCGTCTCCTGGTACGACAAGCGCAATGGCGATAACGACATTTACCTCCAAGCCTTCGACCACCTCGGCAATCGCTCCGGCTCAAATCGTCGTGTCAATGACGATCCCGTGGGCAATGAGCAACTGCGGCCCTCGTTGATGAAAGATCAACTGGGTAAGTTCATCGTCGTCTGGCAGGATTTCCGCATCACAGGCTATCCATTCAACGGCGATATCTACGGACAGCGCTTCAACGCCGACGGCTCGCTGGTTTCGACCAACACCAAAGTCAACGACGATTTTGGAGTCGAGACGCAGGGCTGGCAGGATATCGACTGTGATGATTTCGGCAATTACGTGGTGGTCTGGGAGGACAACCGCAACGGCAATTACGACATCTACGCCCAGCGCTATCACAAGTCGGGCACCAAGCTGGGCGCCAACTTCCGCGTCAACGACGACGCCGGCGCGGCCTACCAGCACAATCCCAAGATCGCGGTTGACGGGGATGGCGATTTCATCGTCACCTGGTATGACAACCGCTCCGGCCGCGACAACATCATGGCGCAGCGCTTCAATGTCTCCGGGGTCGCGCAGGGCACGAATTTTCTCGTCAACGACAATATCACGAACAACAAGTGCGTCTTTGCCGATGTCGCTTGCGACTACAACGGCAATTTCACGATCGCCTGGATCGACTATCGCAACGGCGTCTATCCGAACAACCCCGATGTTTACGCCCGCAACTACTGGGCGAACGGCACGGCGCGGTCCGACAACTACCGGGTCAACGTCGATGGCGGGGCGGTGAATCAGGCCGAAGCCTCGGTCGCGATGGACTACTTCGGTAACTTCATCATCGCCTGGCGCGACGACCGCCTCGGCAACAACGACATTTATGCACAGTACTATCGCGCCGAGGGCAGTTCGCTCGCCGGCAACTATCGCGTCAACAGTGACGCCGGCACCGCGACGCAGTCGTTCCCGAACGTCACTATGGACGGGATCAATATCTACTACACCTGGACCGACGATCGTAACGGCAGCTTCGATGTCTACGCCAAGATCACCGAGTACGGCGCGCCGGCAATCGTTGTGACGCCGACTTCGCTGACATTTTCCGCGCAGCAGGGCGGCTCCAATCCGCCGAGCCAGCAATTGCTCGTGAATAATCAGGGCTACGGTATACTCAACTACAGCGTGACCGACAACCAGCCATGGCTGACCGTAACGCCGACTGCCGGCGCAGCGCCGGCCACGCTTGCCGTCGCGGTCAACATTGCCGGCCTGGCCTATGGCGACCATGCGGGGCGCATCACCATCAGCGATGCCTCCGGCAAAGACTCGTCACGCACCGTGGTGGTTGCGCTCAGCATCACCGCGCCGGTCTTGAGCATTACCCCCTCCTCAATAGATGTCCAAACCCAATTCGGTTCAGCGCCACCGGACGACCGGTACGTAATGATTGAAAATTCCGGAACCGGAACATTAGACTGGTCCGCCAGTGGCGCGCCGAATTGGCTGAAATTGTCGCAGGTGTCCGGAACGGCGCCGAGCGCAGTTGATCTGATTTTTGAAACCGACTCCTTGCCCGGGCCAGGTGAATACAGTGCGGCGATCACCGTGACCTCGTCGCAGGCGGCCAATTCTCCGCAGCAGTTCACGGTCAACTTGAACTACATCGTCAATGCGCCGATCCTGACAATCGATCCCGATACGCTGCATTTTGGCTTTCTTGCGGGTACATCCGTGCCGGCGCAGGAACTGGTGATCTACAATTCCGGTACCGGCACGATCGATTGGATGATTGTTCCCGATGCCACCTGGGTGGCGACCACGCCGGAGGCGATGCTTGGCGACGGCGTAGTTTCCGTGTCGATTAATACCGCGCTGCTTCAGGTTGGTGAGCACTATGCGCATCTGACGATCAGCGATCCGGCGGCTGTGAATTCTCCGTTAATGGCAGTGGTTCACGCCACAGTTCTGCGTCCACCTGACACGCTCGCTTTGGAGGCGATTAATGCTGCGGTTGGTCAGCCGTTTGAGGTGGCGCTCAGTCTGCGAAATTACCTGGCGGTCGATAGCGTTGCTTTCGATCTCACGTTTGATGATGCAGCGATGACTCTCGACTCGGTGAGTACTACGCTGCGCAGCGGCGGCGTTCTGACCTGGCAGTCGAGTGCGCCCACGATGCTGGGAATCACGTCGGTGGCTGTTGCCTCATCGCCGATGAGCGATCCGCTGGCTGAAGGCTCCAGTGCGATTGCGATTCTGCACTTCACCGCGGGCAGCGATGTCGCCGACGGAGAATACCCGATTGAATTGAGCGGCGTCGTTCGCGACACTTCCGGCGCGATTTCAGCACCGGTCGCTCTGGCAGGAAGTGCCGCGATTACCTCCTCGACGCCGGTGTATCCGGTCGAAAGCCCGATTATGCCGACGGATTTCACTCTTGGTCCGAATTATCCAAACCCCTTCAATGCCGCAACGATCATTCCGTACACACTGAGCCAATCATCGTTGGTCGACCTGCGCGTGCTCAACATTCTCGGGCAGCAGGTGAAGACGATCTTCACCGGCGAACAGCGGATCGGCGGCTACTACGCCACGTGGGATGGCGACGCCGATACCGGCGAGACGCTGCCGACCGGAATCTATTTCGTTCGCCTGCAGGCGGACGACCAATCCCGCACGATCAAGGTCTTGCTGCTTAAGTAGGGCCGGGGCCGGCGACTTGGACGAATGGCAGGTCTCCTCAAAGATGAGCCGTCATTCACAGTATTTCCGTTAGGAGGCCTGCCCCACAACTTCCTGAAGTCACCATTTTGCGCCGCGCAATCGAATGCGTATATTCGGCAGACATGCGATTTCGTCTACTCATGCTTGTATGCGCACTTTGCAGCGCAGCCTTGGGGCAGGTTGTGCGTACGCTAGATGACGGCGCCATGACGCTCTTCGTGCATAACAACGGCACGTTCGGCTACGATCCCTACCTGACGCGCAACAATCCCGCCGGGCTCTATTATCCGGGCAGCAGTCGCCGCGCCCTGATGGCAGGTGGCGGCATCTGGGTAGCGGGGAAGGTCAACAACGAGTGGCGGATTACAATCTCCGGCGATGAAAGCGAATTCAAACCGGGGCCGTGGCAGCCGGCAGGAACCGACGCCGACTCGGCTTTTCCGATCTACAAAATCACCCGCGGTGAGAACTACGAACTCAACGACGACTACCGCAATTGGCCGGTCGCGCTCGGTGCGCCGATTAACGCCCTCGGCCAGCCGCTGCAATTGGGCGGGCAGGGGCTCTGGACGATGTTCCACGACGGGGATTCGGCATCGCATATTTTTCAGGGGTTCTCAAGCGTTCAGTCGCTCGGCGTGGACGTACGGTTGCATGCGTACACCTGGGATAACACCTATCAGCTCTACGACACACTGATGGCGCAGGTGATTTTCTTCGACTACACGATTACGAATGTCAGTGATTCTATCATCGATTCCTGCATCATTTCGATCTACGCTGATCCCGATATCGGTTTTTCGACCAATGACCGGCTGGGAACCAATCAAGCCTTGCAATGCGCCTATGTTTACGACGAGGCCGACTACGACTCGGACTACGGCGATTTTACGCCTGTGGTCGGCATGACGATGCTGCGCAACCGCGCGCTGTCGGCGAACTATTACTACGGCTGTCGCAGCCAGTATCCGGAGTGCATTGCGGTCGACACGCTGCCCGATGTGATCAACGTGATCAAGGGCCTGCGCCCCGATGGGCAGCCATACTTTGATCCAAACACATCGCTGCCGACGCTCTACCCTTTTGGCGGTAATCCGGTGGATTCGACCGGTTGGGTCGCCGATCTCTCGCGCGACTATCGTTTTTTGCTGAACACGATCCCGGATACGCTGCGCCCGGGGGAGAGCATGACGTTGACAACCGCGCTGATTGTGGCGCGGGGCAACTCCAACCGCGACGGGGTCGGGAAGCTGTTGGAATTTGTCGGGCGGTTGCGGGAGGCGTATCAGTCAGACACGATGCGGGTTGAGACGGAAGCCTACTCTGCGGGATGGGCGATCAACAGCGGGCGCATTCGCCCCGGCCGCAATTGGGGTGGCCGATATCTCGGAGGCTCGATGGATTATGCCGGGCGCTACCTGCGCATTCCGTATGTCGCTCCGGGTTATTGGTTCACATCAATCTCATTTACCCTGGACAGCACCCAGAAGATTAACCGCTTCGTGCCCGACGGCGACGATTATGTGTTCAGGGACAAATTGGCGTGCCCCATCGTTATTGGCGCAGTCGGCACGAGCATTTACTACGAAGGGATCTACCTTGACAAGGACGGCGACGGAACGTTAAGCAGCGTTGATGGCGGCATTGACCCGATCATCACTTCCTACAAGGAGTATGGCGAAGAGCCGATTACCTGGGTCAATCAGAAACTCTCGCAGTTGACCGATCCGCTCTACCTGGTTGTCGATCTCGATCAGCCACAGGGCGAGTTGGTCGGAGGAAGGATCCAGGTTGGCAGTCTCGGAGATATGCCCGAGGCGATTTACAAGGACACGCTCGCGGTGACTGTTGAGCCATTAGCCGACGCCTTTGCGGAACGCACGCTCTCGTTCACGAACACCACTGATTTTGCCACCGAAATCAATATCGTCACCGACGAGCCGCTCTATGTCACCGCGTCGCCACCGCAGTTGGTGCTCGGGGTCGGCGAAACCAGGATCTCGTTTCTGACGATCAGCGGCCGGCGCCGCGAGACCACGCCGGTGGGTGTGTCGGTATTCGCAAGCGGGCTGACGCAGCGCGCCGAACGTTTTGTGGTTACTTACGGCACCACCGCCGGGTATGAATCGGGCGACATCACCATGGACGAAATGCTGTCGATCGCCGACCTGATCGAGATGGTGCGCGTGCTTTATCGCGGCGCGCCGATCAATGTCCCGCTGCGCGTCGTCGATCCAAACTGCGACAGCCGCTTCAATCTGGTCGACCTGATCCTGTTCGTAAACCATCTCTTTGAGGGCGCGCCGCTGCCGTGCGAGCCGTAGCCCGATGCGCGCTGTTGGCGCTCTTGCTGGTCGCCGTTGCCCGCGGTCAGAAGCTCGATAGTCTGCGCGTCAACCCGCCGTCGCATTTCCAGCGCAACTTGATCGTTGGCAACGTGGTGTTTGGAACGGCGGCATACTTCTATTTCGAAGAGACGTGGGGCGCGCCAAACGGCAGGTTTCACTTCAAGAACGAATTTCATGATAACATCGCACTGACCGACGAGGTCAGCCACTTCTACGCCGGCTACAAACTGACCGAGGGCTTCGGCTGGCTGTTTCGTATTCTCAAGATGCCGGAGGACCAGATCACCAAGTACTCGGCACTGCAGGCGGGACTGGTGGTGACGTTGGTCGAGTTTCCGATGGATGCCTTCAACCCCGACCAGGGACTCGGCGTCAGCGATCTGCTGTTCGACTACGGCGGCATCGGCTGGGCGCTCTTGAGGCAGCGCTACCCGAACAACTTCGACATGAAGTTCTGCGTCAAACGTCCGCCGTGGGATTTTGAGAACAAATTCCTCGCCAACGAGAACGAGGAGTTCGCCAATTTCATCTGGTGGGGGACCTACCGCATCTACTACGGCCACGTTGGTGTGGGCTATTCGATATCTCACAACGCGCAAGGCCGCGTCGAATCGGAGTACTACCTTGGCGCCGGCACGACCGCGTACGATCTGATCCGACTCGTTTCCCCGAAGTTTGCCGAAGAGGTCAAGGCGCTCGATTCGTATTTTATCAGCCTGCGATTGAAGTTGTAACCGGACTTGAATCTGTCGGGAGGGTGTCGGGTTTCGCGCTTCCGAGAGTGTTCGCGAGGGTCGACTGGCAGCAGCACTTGAGACCCGAGCGACAATGTTCATGAAGTTCATGCCTTTCCCCGCTACCGAGCCAGTCCACGAAACCCTTCTGTGATTGACATCTTCGCCGATTCCTATTCCTTGTACTTATGCCGCTCGATCACCGCACTGTCCTGCACGTCGACATGGACGCTTTCTTTGCTGCCATCGAGCAGCGGAACAATCCCGGCCTCAAGGGCAAGCCGGTCATCGTCGGCGGGAGTCCCACGGGCCGCGGTGTGGTGTCGACGGCTTCGTATGAGGCGCGCGTCTTCGGCATCCATTCGGCCATGCCCGCCGCAGAAGCCTATCGCCACTGCCGCGAGGCGATCTTCCTGCACGGCGACTTCGGCGCTTACCATTATGCTTCCAATCTGATACACGACACGCTGGCGCAGTTTTCACCCGCCGTGGAGATGATCTCGGTGGATGAGGCCTTCCTTGACCTGTCCGGCACGGAACGCCTGCTGGGTGCGCCGCGCGAGGTCGCTCTGCAGATCAAGGCCGCGATTTTCGAGCGCGTCGGGATTACCTGTACGGTTGGAATCGGACCGAACAAGCTGTTGGCCAAACTCGCCAGTGGCTTGAACAAGCCGGATGGACTCACGATCATCGAGCCGGAAACAATCGAGACGCAGGTGTTTCCGCTAAGTGTCGACAAAGTGTGGGGTGTCGGGCCCGTGACCTACGAGCGGCTGTTGCGTCATGGCGTGCGCACGATCGGGGATCTGGCGAATCTGAATGCCGCGACGCTCAAGCTCGCGCTCGGTGAATTCGGATTCTCGCTCGCAGAGCGCGCTCGCGGCGTTGATGACCGCCATGTTGCGCTGATCGACGAAGAGCATATCGAGAAGTCGATCTCGCACGAAACGACGCTGGCGAAGAATACCTTTGACCCGGATTTTCTTCACGCGCTGATCGCCGGTCTGACCGAGAAAGTAGTCATACGGCTGTACCGGGGCGGTTGGTTGGCGCGCACGGTCGGCATCAGGATGCGTTATCCCAGTTTCAAGACCATTACACGCGAACAAACTTTGGCCGCTCCCACTGACAGCTACGGCGAGATCCTATCTACCGTTGCCAAGCTTGTGCCCGTTGATAGGGTTGTCAGCAAAGGAGTTAGGTTGATTGGCGTCCGCTCCAGCCGCCTGATTCAACGCGAGGAGCTGCGCCAGTTGGAGCTATTTGACGATGGTCGCGCAAAGGAAGAGAGGTTAAATGCTACCATTCACGACCTCCGCACCAAATTTGGTAACGGGATCATCAAGCGCGCCGGCGGTTTTCCCGAGGACGACTGATGTCGACAACATACTCAATGTATTTGACTTAAATCGATTTTTGCGTTAATTGATGGTATGACACTCGCCGATGCTACAAAGGAGAGTACAAGTACCGTGTTCAACTGGCCCTTTTCAAAACTGGCGACCTCGCTTGAGGCTTCGGTCATCCGCGAAACGCTGAAGTTGTCCAACAAGCCCGGTATCATCAATTTTGCCGGCGGTTTGCCGGCGGCGGAACTCTTTCCGGTTGATGCGATCTACGAGTGTATCGATGCCGTCATGACCGATCATGCCGCGCCGGCTCTGCAGTATTCGCTGTCGCAAGGTGTGCCGTTGCTGCGCGAACTGCTGGCCGAGCGCATCTCCAAACAGGGACTACCGGTCACGGCGGAAAATATCCTGATCACCACCGGCTCGCAGCAGGGTCTGGACCTGATCGGCCGCGTTTTTATTGAGCCCGGCGACTATGTCATCACCGAATTGCCGACCTACCTGGGTGCTCTGCAAGCTTTCAATTTTTATCAATGCCGGTATGCGCCCGTCCAGATGGACAATGACGGTATGATCATTGACCAACTCGAAGAGAAGATTCGGCTTTTCAATCCGAAGTTGATCTACGTCGTCCCCAACTTCCAGAATCCGTCCGGCATAACGCTGTCGTACCAGCGCCGCAAGGCCCTGATGAGTCTCGTCTTCCGCCACCAGGTGGCTTTGATCGACGACAACCCCTACGGCGAGCTGCGCTATTCCGGCACGCCGCAGCCGTCGCTGCGCGGGCTGGGCGGTGACGCCGTGATCCAGTTGGGCACGTTTTCGAAGTTGATTTCTCCGGGTCTGCGCGTGGGCTGGATTTGCGCGCCGGTGTCGGCGATCAAGATCATCGAGAAGGCGAAGCAGGCGGTCGATCTGCACTCCGCCACCTTCACGCAATTTGTCGTCGCCGAGTTTCTCAAGCGTGGATTTCTCGAGCCGCACATCGAGATTATTCGTGCCTCGTATGCGGCGCGCCGGGAGATCATGATCAATGCCATGAAAGAGCACTTCCCGGCCAATGTCACCTGGCCGTTCCCCGATGGTGGGCTGTTCTTGTGGGTGCAGTTGCCTGAGCATGTCTCCTCGACGATGATCTTCCAGCAGGCCGTTAATGAGGGGGTTGCGTTCGTGCCGGGTCGGCCGTTCCATCCGGACGGCTCCGGCGACAACACGATGCGGCTCAATTTTGCCAGTTCGACGGCGGAGAACATCGTTGAAGGCATCCGGCGTCTTGGCCGCGTCTTCGAGCGCTACTGCTGATTGCGCCACGCGACAAAGCGCTTGCCCGCAGCCAATCAGATTTGTATCAGTTGCCTATGAGCCCGTCACCTGCACTCGGCATTCCCTTTGCCAAATACCATGCGCTCGGCAATGACTTCCTCGTCCTCGACGCCAGTCATCTGACTCGCGTCCGCAAATCACTCGCTGCTTTCGTTCGCGCGATCTGTGACCGCCACCATGCTGTCGGTGCCGACGGCGTTATACTGCACGACAGTCCGCGCGGCCGACACCGAATGCGCATTTTCAACGCCGACGGTAGCGAGGCCGAGATTTCCGGTAATGGTTTGCGGATTCTGGCGCATCATCTCTACTGCTTCGGTCTGGCGAAAGAGCGAGAGTTTGTCATCAGATCCGCGACCGCCGAAAATCATGTTTATGCCCGGGGGCGCAAGTCGCCGCTGATGCAGATCCGTGCCGCGATGGCCGTGCCGGAATTTCGCGCGCGGCTGATCCCGCTGCGGACTCGCTCGCGGTTCTTCATATCGCAGGAGTTCAAGGTCGCTGCCGGCGCGCTGCTCGGGACCGCGGTCAGCGTCGGTAATCCTCATATCGTGTTTTTCGTCGATCGCTTTGATTTTGACTGGCGGAGCTTTGGCAGGGAAGTTGAATGGGACCGGCGCTTTCCGAAGCGCGTTAACGTCGAGTTTGCCCGCATCATCAACCGTCGCCGCGTTGAAATTCGCATCTGGGAACGCGGCGTCGGCGAGACCTCAGCCTCCGGTACAGGCGCCTCGGCAGTCGTCGCGGCCGGAATTGCCAATGGTTGGCTCAATCACAGTGTGACGGTAGTCTCGCCCGCGGGGAGGTTGCAGGTCGCGATTCCATCGCTCGATCAGCCCGTGCAGCTGAGCGGCCCGTCGCAGTTCGTCGCCGCCGGTGAGTTTGTTTTCACGCGGTGATGAGAAAGCTCGTTTCGGAATACATCGCTGATCTTAAGCTGATCACCCACAACATCCACCTCTTCGTATTAGGCGGGCTGATGATCGGCATCGTCCAGGCGTCGATGTCGTTGTTGTTGAATCTCTATCTCAAGGACGCCGGCTTTCGGGAGACCTTTATCGGCCGCACGCTGGCGTTCAATTCGTTTGGCGGCGTCGCGGCGGCGTTGCCGGCGGCCTATTTGGCGGCGCGGTACAAGATCAAGCCGATTTTGATCGCATCTGCTGTCGTTGTTGCCGCGTCGTTTTTCATGATGTGCCATACCGGCATGCAATGGCTGATCCTGACTTCGGCTTTTGTATTCGGATTTGCAAACCAGATTCGCGGCATCGCCGCCGCGCCGTTTATCATGCGGAACACGACCGAGCAGGAGCGAACGCTGGTCTTCAGCGTCAACTACTCGACCTGGATGACCGCGGCTATTATCGGCTCGATCGGCGGCGGCTACCTGCACGAGGTCCTGCAACGGGCTTTCGCCGTCTCCATGCCGTCGCTTGAGGCCAATTTGCAGGCCTATCGCACCGCGGTCTTGATAACTTGCCTGGTCGGACTGCTGTCAATCGTCGCGTATTCATTCATCAAAGCCAAGGCGCCCGCGCCGGATGAGGTCGCCCGCGCCTTCAACTGGAACTCAATCCGGAACAACTGGCGATTGCTGGCTAAACTGATGACGCCGTATTTTCTGCTGGGTACCGGCGCCGGGCTGATCATACCGTTCCTGAATCTCTATTTTCGCGATCGTTTCGGGCTCGATGCCGCCCGCATCGGTGTCTACTTCTCGTTGCTGTCGATTGCTATGATTGTCGCCGTTATGGCCGTGCCAGTCATCAAGCGCAAGCTCGGCTTTGTCCGCACCGTCGTGCTGACCGAGGTGCTGTCGATCCCGTTCATGCTGATTTTGTGCTTCACTGAGAATCTCGACCTGGCTTTTTGGGCGTTCATGCTGCGTGGGGCCTTAATGAACATGGGCAGCCCCGTCTCGACGGCTTTCATGATGGAATCGGTGCCGGAGGAACAGCACGGCCTGGTCAATTCGCTGGCCTCGATCGCCTGGGCGGTCAGTTGGGCGCTTACTGCGCAGATCGGCGGATCGATGATCGAGAAGGGGGGCTATGTACCGGTGTTCCTCGTTGCGATCGGGCTCTATATCCTCTCGGCGGGATCGTACTATTACTTCTTTGCCTGTGCCGAGCGTAAGAGCGCCAATCGCTGGATACTGGATATTTCCTGCGCCCGCTAAAAGCGTTTGTCTGCGCGCCAAAAACCGGTATATATGACACTCTGATTGTGGGCGGTCTCTTCTCACCGCGAGGAAGGGGCTTCCGATGGTGGTAGCGGAAGATAATGAGCACGGTTGAACTAAAACATCAAATTGCGAGCGCAATTGTCGACGCTGTAGGCGTTTCCGCCGAAGACATCGTCGCGATGTTCGAGCTTCCCAAGGATCCCGAGCATGGCGATCTGGCGCTACCGTGTTTTCGTTTCGCCAAGCAGTTGCGCAAAGCACCGCCGGCGATCGCAGCGGAACTCTTCAAGAACTTCTTCTCAGAGAACCTGCCCGCCGGCATAACCAAGGTCGTCCCTCTGGGCGGGTACTTGAACTTCTACATTGCCACCGACGCGGTAGTCGCGAGCGCCTTGGTCGAGGTCCTGAAATCCGGCGACGAGTACGGTTCCAAGCGCGAGGGTGCGGGCCGGCGCGTAGTGGTAGAGTATTCTTCCGTCAACATTGCCAAACCATTCGGCATCGGCCATCTGCGCTCAACCATTATCGGCGCGACGTTGGCGCGCGTCTACGCCAAGCGCGGATACGAAGTGATTCGTATCAATCACCTCGGCGACTGGGGCACGCAATTTGGCAATCTGATCGCAGCTTACAAGCTCTGGGGTGGGGACTACACGTTCGCGCCGAATCCGATCGCCGACCTGTACAAGCTGTATGTCCGGTTTCATGATGCCGCCAAGTCCGATCCGGCGCTCGAAGAACGCGGTCGCGCCGAATTTCGCAAACTTGAACAGGGCGACGCTGAGAACACACAAGTTTGGCAGCGATTCATCGACTACAGCATGGCGGATTTCAATCGCATCTATGAGATGCTCCATGTCCATTTCGACTATAACACCGGCGAGTCGTACTACCGGGACAAGATGGAGCCGGTCGTCGCACGCTTGAACGAATTGGGTTTGCTCAAGCAGAGCGAGGGCGCCTGGATTGTTGATCTGGAGCAGTACAACCTGCCGGCCTGTTTGATGAAGCGTTCCGACGATGCGTCGCTTTACGCCACGCGCGATCTGGCGGCACTGATTTACCGCAAAGCGAAATTCAATTTCGACAAGATGCTATATGTCGTCGGCACCGCGCAGAAACTGCACTTCCAGCAGTTCTTCAAGGTCGCCGAGTTGATGGGGAACACCTGGGTCACGGACGCCGTGCATGTCGATTTCGGCTGGGTTAAGTTCGGCGATCGTGCGATGTCGACGCGGGCGGGCACGCTAATCTTCTTTGATGATGTCCTGCAGCAGGCCAAGGAACTGGCGCGGGAAATCATCCTGCGCGAAAACCAGGAGGTGGCCGAAGTCGATTGGACGGCCGAGCGCGTGGCCGTGGCCGCGATTATTTTCACACAATTGCGGGTCCGTCGTAACAAGGACGTGAATTTCGTCTGGGAGGAGGCGCTGTCGTTCAAGGGCGAGACCGGTCCATATCTGCAGTACACGCACGCGCGTCTCTCGTCCCTGATCCAAAAATTCGGCCACCCGCTGCCCGACTTAAGTGCCGATTTCTCGCTGCTGGCCGACGAAGAGAAGCAGATCATCAAGAAGTTCGAGCTATACGGGCAGCGCCTGCAACTGATCACGGAAGTCTACGAAACCAACATCCTCGCCGACTACTTGATCGATCTGGCGGCTGCCTTCAACAGCTATTGGCAACGCATCAGGATCATCACCGACAACACCGAGCTGACCTGCGCCCGGATGCAGATGGCGTTTGCCGTGCGCACGATTATCGGCGACGGCTTGCGCTTGCTTGGCATTGAGCCGCTGGAGCGGATGTAAGATGAAATTCATTCGACCCAAAGAATACGCACTGGTCATCGAGCCGGTCGCCGACTACGTGTCCACGCTCGCGGCGCTGTCGTTTGCCGCCCTCCGGACCGAGCCGACGACGATCACCAACGTCGAACGAACTGAATTGCTCGCCGCCTTTGAGCCGTTCCTGAACTCGGGTGGTATTGAATTGACCTGGGACGGCAATTCCGTCACCGCCGTACCGCGCACATCGATGCCGTTCACCTACCTGACCAAGCTGCCAGATTACGAGCTGTTTCGCTATGCGTTAACACTCGCGGCGACGCGCGCCGGGTCGCGCCTGGCAGTGATCGACGATTTCGACGAGACGCTGCAAAATCTGGTGCTGGCGTTTCGCCGCATGGGTGCCGAACTCGAGTTCACGGGCGGCAAGGAACCGCAGGTGGTGGTGCGGCACGCGTTGGCGAAGGAAGTCAAATACTACTTGAAGCGCGAGAGCGCCAAGCTGGTGCCGCAGTTGGTGCTGGCCATGACCGCGCAAGGCGGGCACTCGGAAATTAACGACCTCTTTGAAAGCAGCCGCCTCGACTATTTCTTCGAACAATTTGTTTCCGAATTTGCGCGCGCTGATCTGACGACGGTGGAAGCCGCCGATGAATTGGAGCGCCGTCTACAGAAGCGTGCTCCCCGAGTGCTCGAATTCAGGTCGCGCGTTACCATTGCCGGCGGTGTCCGGACCGGCGCGGCACAGATTTCCCTGCGCCCCGATGCCGAATTTGCCGCATATCTGGCCGCCGCCGTGGTCAATCACGGCCGCGGTCGGCTGATCCTGCGCAGTGTGCGCGCCGACGATATCACGGCGACACCGCTGTCGCAACTCAAGCGCATGGGGGTCGAGGTCGCCTCGGAACGCGGGCCGGAGGGACCGAGCCTTGTGGTTACGCGCTCGCAGGTCAAATCGCGCAGCGTCCATTACGACCAGATGCACGAGTTCCCCGATGCGATCGGCGCCATCGCCCTGGCCAACGCCCGCGCCGACGGCACGGCGGTGATTCGCTCCTCGCCCTTCAACACCGACCGCGAGGAAGCGCGCCGGCGCAGCGTCTCGAATCTAATTCGCGCCTTCGGTGTCAAGGTTGCCGAAATCTCCGATGGCGTCGTGCTCGAAGGCCGCAGCGAAATAGGGGCGGACAACGTCACGACCGGCGATGATCCGGTTTGCGCTCTGATGGCTGCCGCGGCTGCTCTCGGAACGGTGTCGGCGATCGAGGTCGACCGCGTCGACGCCGCACGGGCGCGCTGGGGAACGAATTTCCAGAAACTGCTTGATCTGCTTAGCGGCGCCTGAGGTTGGCACTCCTCGAGAACCACCTGCCAATGGCTGACCGATTTCACAACATCACTGAAGGCTCGATTCCGCGCCAAGTTGTGCGCCTGGCTTGGCCGGCGGTGTTGGCGATGCTGCTGCGCACGGCGCTGACGATCACCGACGCATTCTGGGTCGGGCACGTCGGCAAGGCGGAGATGGCTGCCGTCATCTCTTCGATGTTCGTCCTCTGGACCTTCTTCAGCATCTTCGATATTGTCTGGATCGGTTCGGTCGCAGTGATTGCGCGCTTCTATGGCGCCCGCAATTTCGATCTGGTCGGGCATTCCGCGCGCCAGGCAATCGTGCTCGGCAGTGCCGCGGCCGTGGTTATGATGATCGTCGGCTACATCACCGTGCGCTGGCTGTTCCACGTCATGGAGACCGCGGCCAACGTCACTGACATGGGCACGATGTACCTGCGGATCGTCTTTGCCGTCACCATCCCGCTCGTGCTGGGGGAATTATTCTCGGCGATGTTCCGGGCGTCCGGTGACACCCGCACGCCATTGATGATCAGTGCGTCGGCGACAGTGTTCAATATCGTGCTTGACCCGATGTTGATTTTCGGCGTGGGGCCGTTTCCGAAGCTGGGCGTGGCCGGCGCGGCGTTGGCAACGGCGATTGCCTACTTGCTCGCCTTTACGCTGTATTTGATCGCGATCAAGCGCGGCCGGCTGACGTTCAAGTTCAGCTGGCCGAAGTACACCGGACCCGATTTGCGCATGATGTGGCAAATGATCAAGATCGGTTCACCGCTCGCTACTGCCGGCGTGGTGTTTTCGGTCGCCTACCTATTCATGAACAAGATCGTGTCGAGCTTCGGTACCGAGGCCAACGCGGCGCTCGGCATCGGCAACCGCTGCGAATCGATTTCGTATCTGGTCTGCTTCGGCTTCTCGATCGCGGTCTCAACGTTGGTGGGGCAGAATCTCGGCGCCGGGAAGCCGGATCGCGCGGCCAAATCGGTCTGGTACGCGTTGCTGTATACCGGTGTCTTCACGGCCGTCATTTCGATCGCCTTCTTGACGATCCCGCGCTTGATCGCTTCGGGATTTGTACCGGAACCGGAAGTGATCGACATCGCGGCCAGCTACCTGATGATCCTCGCGCTGTCGCAGAGTTTCATGGCGATCGAGATTGTCATGGAGGGCGCCTTCAGCGGCGCCGGCTACACCTGGCCGGCGATGCTGGTGTCGGTGGTTGGCTCGGTTGCCCGCGTACCGTTGGCGTATTACTTCAGCTTCGGACTGGAC
The DNA here is from genome assembly GCA_020853795.1 of Candidatus Zixiibacteriota bacterium. Taxonomy (NCBI): domain Bacteria; kingdom Pseudomonadati; phylum Candidatus Zixiibacteriota; species Candidatus Zixiibacteriota bacterium. The sequence goes on along the minus strand of JADYYF010000109.1, from coordinate 82,402 downwards.
GCGGGTGTCAGCGGTGTCTTCTGGTCGATTACGCTGACCACCATCGTCAAAGGCATTGTCCTGCTGATCTGGTTCAGCCGCGGCACGTGGAAGCACAAGGAAATTCATGGCGGCGCGGCCGAGGCCTCGCTTGCTTAATCGGCTTGCGCAACCCCGCCGGTTTTGTCGATCTTGTCAATCATGAAGCGCGTCGCTTATATCTCCCATCCCGATTGTCTCCTCCATGACTGCGACGGCCACCCGGAAAACGCGGACCGCTTGCGTGCCGTGGAAAGTGCCCTCGTCGATACCGGTGTCATGGACCAGATGGTCAGGTTGGAAGGGCGCCCGGCGACGATCGAGGAGATCAGCCTCTGTCACGACCGCGATTATGCTCACGCCATGGTGAATCTCAAGCCGGTGGGCTTGCGCCTGATCGACCCCGATACTTACGTCAATCCGCACTCGGCGCGCGCCGCCTTGCTCGCTTTCGGCTCTGGCCTGTTGGCGCTGCAGAGGGTCGCCCATCGGGACATCGACCGCGCGTTCTGTGCCGTTCGACCGCCCGGACATCACGCCGAGCACAATCGCGCGATGGGTTTCTGCCTGCTCAATAACGTTGCCGGGGCTGCGGTCTTCGCACTGGAGAAACTGAATTTTTCCCGCATCGCCATTTTCGACTTCGACGTCCATCACGGCAACGGGACGCAGTCGACCTTCTATGAGGATGATCGGGTTCATGTCACCAGCCTGCACCAATGGCCCTTCTATCCCGGTTCTGGCGGCGCGCATGAAACCGGGAAGGGCAAGGGGAGCGGTCTGAATTTGAATTTTCCGCTCGATGCCGGCACCGAAGGCCACAGCGCGCTGAAGCTGGTCGAACCGGTGTGGCGCGAAGCGATGACCGCGTTTCGACCGGAGTTGATCCTGGTTTCCGCCGGCTTTGACGCGCACAAAGACGACCCGTTGGCGGCGTTGCGCTTTGATGATCTCGATTTCTACCATTTCACGAAGATGATCTGCTCGGTTGCGAATCAGTATTGCGGCGGCAAGGTTATCTCGTTTCTTGAAGGCGGCTATGATCGTGATGCCTTGGGCCGCTCCGTCGTTCAACATGTGAAAGGACTGCTCGATGAGTAAGAAGTACTGCCGTTTTCACTTCCATGGCGCCGCAACCTGGGGTCTGGTCGAGAACGACACTGTCCGGATCATCACCGGCGATCTCTTTGCTGAACACAAGCTGACCGACGAACGCATCCCGCGGGCTAAAGCCAAGCTCTTGCCGCCGGTTACGCCGACCAAAATCGTGTGTGTCGGGTTGAACTACGCCGATCATGTGAAGGAAAGCCAGTCGGCGAATGCGGTGCCGGAAGAACCGGTCACGTTTATGAAGCCGTTGACGGCATTGATCGGTCCGGAGGAGACGATCCTGATGCCGGCGGCGAGCAAACGCGTTGACTACGAAGGCGAAATCGGCATCGTCATTGCGCGCACCTGCCACAAACTCGATCCCGACGAAGTCCGCGGCAATATCTTCGGCGTTACCTGTGTCAATGATGTGACTGCCCGCGACCTGCAGAAGAGGGACGTGCAGTGGACGCGCGGCAAAGGCTTCAACACCTTCTGCCCGGTCGGGCCGTATTTGGTCACCGATCTCGACTATACCGAGTTGAATGTCACGTCGCGCCTGAACGGTGAAACGAGACAATCCTCCAACAGCCGGCACATGATCTTCCCGATCCCGCGCTTGGTCTCGTTTATGTGCCATGTCATGACGCTCAACCCCGGCGACCTGATCGTTACCGGCACGCCGGAGGGGGTCGGCCCGATGAAGGATGGTGACATTGTCGAGGTCGAGGTGGAAGGCGTCGGGATTCTGCGCAATCACGTTCGCGCCGAGTGAGCGCCGGGCAGCCCTTCCGCATCTGGCAGACATCTCCAATTGGGCAGGCAAGCCAAAGCCACTGTGCTATCAACTTGGCCGCCGCTATCCCATTTCTGAATTGTATAATCCTTTGACAACACCTTACTTACGTTCATGCATCGACTGCCGTCTCTTGCCCTCCTTTTGCTGCTTGCGATTCCGAGCACCACTCATGCCGGCAAGATCCGTATCGAAGGCTCCGACCAGTTACGCTCGACGCAAACGGCCATCGGCAATGTGGTGGAATTCATCGGCAACGTGCACTTCGTCAAGGATTCCAGCGATCTGCGCTCCGACTATGCCGTGCTTTACGAGGCGCAGGAGTATGTCCGGCTAATCGGCAATGTCCGGATCGAGCAGCCGGGGCGCATTTTGGGCGCCGATAGCCTGTACTATGATCAGCGCACCGAAATCGCCCGCGCCTGGGGTCGCGTCGTGGTGGAAGACCGTCGTCGCCACGTCCGCGTTGCCGGCGGCAAAGCGATCTTCCAGGATCGCGAACAGGCGATGCTTATCACCGACCAGCCCCAATTGGTGGTTGACTTCGACCAGCCGCGGGTGCCGACGGAAGTCACCGCCGACACGATCCGCATGTTTTCCAGAGAGGAGCGCGTCGACGCCACCGGAGCCGTGAAGATTCTCCAGGGTTCGCTGAAGGCGACCGCCGACACGGCGAGCATGAGCATCGACGGGGAAGAGATCACGCTAACCGGCAGGGTGCACGCCTCGCAGCGTGCCAGCGAACTATCGGGCCGCCGGATGATCATCCAGTCGCGCGAGAAGAATCTGGAGAAAATTGAAGTCTACGAAAAGGGCGAAGCGATTTTCCGCCAGCCGGCCGCGGCCGATCTCGACACGATCGTGTACAACCAGAGCCGTCTTACGGCTGACCGGATCGACTTCTTCTTTGCCGATGACCTCCTCCACGTCATCAAGGCGCAGGGGAACAGCTTCACCTACTACACGCCGGCGCCGGAGGACACCACCGCGCGCAGCAGCAATGTCGCCTCCGGCGATTCCACGATGCTGCTCTTCATCAACGGGCAACTCAGTGAAGTCTCCGTGGTGACTTCGGCGGAGGGCGACTACATGACTGACGCTGCCCGCGATTCGCTGGGCAAGGTCACGGCGGTCGATACGATTGCGTACAAGGCCGACCGCATCAAGTTCAAGATTGCCGACAATATCATCAAACTGTACACGGCCGCCGAGGTCACGCAGAAGCGCATGAATCTACAGGCGGATCGCATCGACTATCATCTCAACAGCAAGATTGTTTACGCCTACGCCGAGGATGACACCGCCGCGCACAGGTATGTTCCGCTCACGTTACGCGACGGTCCGGAGGCGATCACGGGCGATCAGCTTGTCTTCGATCTCAACACGCGCCGCGGCAAAATCAAGGAGAGCCGCACCAAGCTGGAGCAGGCGTACTATTCGAGTCAGGACTTGCGCAAGGAGGAAGAAGGGGAATTCCTGGTGAAAGACGGCTGGTACACGACCTGCGACGATTCCAACCCGCATTTTCATTTCGCGTCGAAGAGCATGAAGCTGAAGACCGACGACAAAGTCTTTGCGCGGCCGGTGGTGCTTTACGTCGAGACGCTGCCGGTGCTGGCGTTGCCGTATTTTGTCTTTTCGATCAAGAAGGATCGCCACTCCGGCTTCCTGCCGTTCCAGATCGGCAACTTTGAGCGCGGCTCGCGGTTCGTCAACAATATCGGCTACTACTGGGCGATGAGCGACTACTGGGACCTGAAGACTTCGGTGGATGTCTCCGACTTCGGTCTGAAATTCAATGCCGGCGCGCGCTACGCGGTGCGTTACAAACTCAGCGGCGCGATCTCCGGCTCATACACGCGCGAGACCGAGTTTTCCGGGACTAACCGCGCCCGGCGCACGCGCGGGCAGTTGACGTTTTCGCACAATCAGACGCTCGATCCAACGGTGAAGATTTCCGGTTCCGGCACATTCGTTTCCGATAGTCGCTATTTCACTGATTACTCTACCGACCTGAGCAATCGTCTCCAGCGCCAGATCACCTCGAACATGAGTATTTCCAAGAGTTGGGAACGGGCTTCGCTATCGGCGGCGGTCGATCAGACCCGCGACCTCGACCGCAATTCGCATTCCGAGCGCCTGCCCACTGTAAGCTTCAGCCTGCCGCAACGCCAGTTATTCGGTTCACCCAAGGAAACGGCCGACAAACGCTGGTATCACGACATCTACTTCGCCTACGACAACCGACTGCAGAATTCGCGGAGCAAGTTCGAGGTCAATGGCCTGGCTTCGCGCAAGAAGTACGCCGTCTTCGACCAGGGGGTGCGCCTGAATGCGCCGCTCAAAGCTGCCGGCGTGCTGACCTTGTCGCCGTCGATCTCGTTCCGCGACGACTGGTACTACTTGCCGTATTCGGACCAGGCCGACAGTGCCGACCTGCAGACCAATTCGTTGCACAGCCGCCAAAGCTGGTCGTCGTCGGTCAGCCTGCAGACCAATCTCTACGGCACGGTTGCGCCCAATGTCTTCGGCATTGTGGGCTTGCGGCATGTCATCACGCCCAACGTGTCCTTCAACTACCAGCCGGCGATTACGCGCAACCAGGAGTATGCCCGCTTCACCGGTTACGGCGGCGGCGGTTCACGCTCGCGGTCGCTCAGCCTGAGCGTCAGCAATACCTTCCAGTTGAAGTATATGAAGGGCGACAAAGAGATCAAAGTCGGTCTCCTGAACTACGACATTTCCGCCAACTACAACCTCGAGGCGTCGACGCGCAAGTGGTCGAATGTGACTTCAAGTCTGCGGTCTCCGAGCATCCGTAATCTGACGATGCAGGTGACGATGACCCACGATCTGTATAATCCGAGCACCGGCGATCTGCGCTGGTGGAGTCCTTATCTGCGCACGGTCAGTATCAGCACCGGCTACGCGGGGGCGTTTATGTTCCCGATCGGACGGGGAGAGGCGATCGCGGCCAATCCGCTTGACCCCGAGGCCGCGGCAGGGAAATCACGGGTGCAGTACTCGATCTCCGAGCGCTACAGCGAAAACCGCTTCATCGACGGCCGCACCTCGATTTCGCACTGGATCGACTTCGCGGTCTCGTTTTCGCCGTCAAAGAATTGGCGCTTGCAGTATCGTCAGAATTATAATGTCCGGGGCAAGGAAAGCACGGAGCGCGTCGTCGAGCTTTATCGCGATCTCCATTGCTGGGAGGGGAGCTTCACCTGGATTCCAGATGGCTCGCGCCAAGGCTACTACTTCAAGATCAACGTCAAGCTGCTTCCTGACATCAAGTTCGAGAAGTCGGAATCAGGCATCCGCGACGCCCTCTTCGGCGGGATCGGCGCTTTCCAGCAATAATCGCCAAGCTTCATCAGTCGGGACCACAAACGTCGGGTCCAAGGCGGCAGCTGTTCTCCTGCCATCCGCAATTTTTTTGTTCTTGTTGACGCCCGCATAAACAGCGGGTAGATTTGGCGCTATGGGTGTAAAGTCCTTTTTCCACGCCGGCAATCGTCCCGAAATCACCGGGTTCCTGTTGATTGTCCTGGCGATCTTCCTGCTCCTCTCGCTCGCCAGCTACCATCAGGGCGACATTGAGCAGTTTACGCCCGCCGAGCCCGCCGCACCGGCCACCATCGGTGAAGACCCCGATTATCTCATCAGCGAGGGGGACTATCGCGATGAGCTGGAAATCGCCGCCCAACAGGAGCAGGCACAGGCTCAAGGCGAGCAGAGTCTCGTCAATGAAGAACTTCCCGAGCCACGCTCACTGTCTTTCTCAGAGCTTCTTGATGTGCGGGTTGAAAACGCTGCCGGAATCGTCGGTGCGTTCGTGGCAGAATACACTCTGCGCGGCGTCGGCCGCTCCGCCTTTATTCTGACCTTCGTATTGATACTGATCGGCTGGAAGATGCTCTTCGGCTACCAGACTTCGTGGATTCGCAATAAGATGCTGGTGGTTTTTGCATTCGTGTTCGTTTTGGGCACGCTGCTCCACCTGCTTGACTTGAGTAACACCCACATTGCCGAGACGTTGACGGTCAGCCTGTCCGGAGCGCTGGGTCTGTCGATCGCCCAGGTGATCAAATCGCTTTTTGCCGTCGCCGGCGGATTCGCAATTCTCGGCGCAACCTTGATCTTTCTGTTCTTTGCCATCGTCCCCTTCCGGCCGGGAACGATCCGTAAGGGTCTTGACACGGGAGTATCGGTTGCGGGGCGCTCCTCCAAGACGGCAGTGTTTCATCTCAAGGAGCAGTCGAAGACTTGGATGGGGAGCCTGAGGGAGCTTATCAAGCGACCTCCCAAGGCAATCGAACCGGAGCTTGAACCGGAGGTGCATCCTGCTCAGCCAGTCGCTGAGGAGGCGATACCGGTGTACGAAGTGCCCGTTACACCACCCCCACCGCGGAAGGAACCGGAGCAGTTGCCGTTGCGGCTGGAGGATCAGGCGGAAAAGCGCAAGATCAAGATTGTCCGCGCCACGCGGGTCTCCAAGGACGGCTTCCTGATGCCGCCGCTCGATTTGCTGCAGATGCCGCCGTTGGGCGAGCCATCTGAGTCGGTGATGGACCTCTATGATACCGGCGCCGCATTGCTCCAGACTTTGACGACCTTCGGGGTCGAGTACGTTCCGAACAGCCTCGAGAAATTCCCCGGGCCGATCATCACGCGCTTCGAGTTCAAGCCCGCCCCCGGCATCAAGATTAATCAGATCGTCAACCTTGCCGATGACCTGGCTTTGGCACTCAAAGCTTCGCGGATTCGCATTATCGCTCCAGTACCGGGGAAATCGGCGGTGGGAGTTGAAATCCCCAATCGCAAAGCCCAGAAGGTCTATTTGCGGGAGATAATCAACTCCGACGCCTTCCAACGATCGAAATACAAACTGCCTCTGGCGCTGGGCAAGACCACGATGGGGGCACCCTATGTGGTTGATCTGGCCCGGATGCCGCATTTGCTGATTGCCGGTGCCACCGGTTCAGGAAAGTCGGTCTGCCTGAACGCGGTTATCACGAGCCTGCTGTACAGGCACACACCCAAGACGCTCCGGTTCATCTTCATCGATCCCAAGATTCTGGAGCTGTCGATTTATGCGGATATCCCATTTTTGGCGCGGCCGGTTGTTACCAAGCCCAAAATGGCCGAATCGGTGCTGGCCGGAGCTGTCAATGAGATGGAGGAGCGCTATCGTCGTTTGGCGACTCAGTCGGTGCGCTCGCTCGACGATTACAACGCGAAGGTCGAGGACGCAGAGAAGTTGCCATACCTGTTGATCGTCGTCGACGAGCTGGCGGACATGATGATGTCGCCGTCAGCGTCAAAAATCGAACTTCTGATAACTCGTCTGGCTCAGATGGCGCGGGCGGTGGGGATCCATTTGATTCTGGCTACCCAGCGGCCATCGGTGGATGTCATCACCGGACTGATCAAGGCTAACTTCAGCTCCCGCATCGCGTTCCAGGTGGCGTCCAAGGTTGATAGCCGCACCATCCTCGATGCCAACGGCGCGGAGAAGCTCTTGGGGCAGGGAGACATGCTCTTACTTCTGGCGGGTGAGCCGGAACCGCTGCGGGTTCACGGGGCTTATGTCTCCTCAGAGGAGACCGAGGCGATTGTAGGATTCCTCAAGGAGAATGCCGGCGATTCCAAACCGATGGACGCCTTCTCCGAGGATGCCGAGAAAGCGATCGTCGAGCGCAATAATAACGATGTCCTGCTTCCCGAAGCCGCTGAATTAGTGATCCGGCATAAACAAGGATCGGTGTCGCTGCTGCAACGCCGCCTGGGGATCGGATATCAGAGAGCCGCCCGCATTATGGATCAACTTGAGGCTGCGGGAGTCGTCGGTCCCTACGATGGCTCCAAGGCACGTGAGATCCTGGTCGATCGGAGCTATCTCGACCAGCTCAAAAAAGACAAACCTTCAGTCTGAACGACGGTATAAACCACGATGTTGATTCGGATATTGGTCTGGTGGGCTTTGCTGCCGGCGCTGTTAATGGCAATCACTGCCAAGGAAATCGCTGATAAGTCTGAGGCAGTCTATTCAGAAAAGAAGACCTTTTCTGTTAAGTTTGAACAGGTGGTTTCGACTGGCGAGTTCTTCGATGACGAGCGTACAACGGGGTCGATGAAGCTGGCATACCCAAAAAAGTACAGGATCGAAACTCCAGAACAAGTCTTTGTCTCCGATGGCGATACGTTGTGGACGTATTCGGATGAAAATCGTCAGGTTACCGTGGAACCCACAAATAGACTTGACGATTTCGTTACTCCTGCTGATTATCTGTTTAGACTCAGGGAGCATTACGAGCTTTCTTATGATTCCACGGAAGTGATCGAGAAGAAACCGTACCATCGGCTGTCCCTGCGTTCGCTCAAGGACGACCAGTACGTTCGATCGATGAAGGTATTGATTGACCCAGAGACTTACTTGATTAGAAGAGTCATGTATCGGGACATCAACGACAACAAGATCAGCCTGGACTTCCACGACTGGAAGCTGGGCGCAACTCTGAAGCCGGAAGACTTTCGTTTCAAAACCCCAGCCGGCGTAGAAGAGGTCCGTATTCCTTGAAATCTAATGGTAAGAAACGCGTCTACTTCAAGGGTCTGGGCTGTCCCAAGAACGAGGTAGACGGTGATGTCATATTGGGTCATTTGCAGCAGCGCGGCGTCGAAGTGACCGCTGAGGCAGAGCACGCGGATTATCTGCTGGTCAACACCTGCGCCTTCATCCAGTCGGCGAAGGCTGAGTCAATTGACGAGATTCTCAAGCTGGCGGCGGTCAAGAGTGCCAACGGCAAGAAGCAGCGATTGATCGTCTCCGGCTGTCTCTCACAGCGCTACCCGAACGAGTTGCTGACCGAAATCCCCGAAATCGACGGAATGGTCGGGATCGACCAGTTCGAGAAAATCGGCGAAGTGCTGGACGCCGACTCGGCTTACATCACGCGGCCGCCGAGCCGCTATAAAGAGATGCATGCCGTGCAGGTGCTGCGCGACCGGCCATTTGCCTACCTGAAAATTGCCGACGGCTGCGACTGCCGTTGTTCCTACTGCGCGATTCCGATGATGCGCGGCGATTTTCGCTCGCGCAAGCTGGAGGCGATTGAATCCGACGTTGATCGACTGCTCGATCACGGCGTTGCCGAGCTGAATCTGATCGCGCAGGACGTGGCCTATTACGGTTTCGACCTTGGCAGGCGTCCGCTCGATCTGTTGACCATGATTGAGAACAAGCCGGGCCGGTTCTGGCTGCGGCCGTTCTACCTGCACCCGCGTTTCCTGACCGATGAAATCCTTGACTTCTTTGCGTCTTCGGAGAAGTTCTGTCAATATCTCGAATGCCCGATTCAGCACATCTCGTCAAAACTGCTGAAGAAGATGAACCGCGGCTACGACCGCGAGCATATCGAGAAGCTGGTTGAACGGCTGCGCGCCAAGCTGCCGCACACGGTCTGGCGCACGACGTTCATCGTCGGCTTCCCGGGCGAAACCGCCAAGGACTTTGACGAGCTTTGCGATTTCGTCGTCGAGCACAAGATTCATCGCGCCGGGGTATTCGGCTACAGCCACGAAGAGGGAACCGCTTCTTATCGTTACAAAACCGTACATTCGCAGCGTATCATTCGCCAGCGCCAGGAAGAGCTGACGCGGCTGATCAATGAGAACGCTGAGGAGTTCAACGCTTCGCTGATCGGCCGGGAGTTGCCGGTGCTGATCGAGGAGTTTGACGCGTCGTCGATGTCGTTGACGGGCCGCCTTTACTGCGATGCCCCCGAGATCGACTTCACGATCCGCGTGCCGGCGGGCAAGCCGCAACCGCTTGGCTTCCATCCGGTGCGCGTCGCTGACTTCACCCCGGAGGGTTTCGTCGGCGAGTATGTCGTCACCCCCCGTTAGGAGGTTGAGATGAGTTTTGAACGCAAACTGGGAGTCGTACTCTCGCGCCCCGTCGCCTATCTGTTCTTCCTGATTTATCTGGCCCAATCGTGCGTGCTCATCTATTTCGTTTACGAGTACTACGACAATCGCCAGACGATTCACTTCCAGCAGAAGCGGATTACGGAGCTGGAAGAGAAGCTGCAGATTCTCAAAGTGATTGAGGACTTCCAGGTCGGGCTGACGACCGAGCAGATCGGGACACTGGCGGCGGTGATCGACTCGGAGAGCAAGCGTTACCTTTATGATCCGCGCCTGCTGCTGGCGGTGATCTTGACCGAGAGTTCGATGAAGAACGGCCAGGTTTCGTATCAGGGGGCGCATGGTTTGATGCAGATTCGTCCGGCCACGGCCGCCGACGTGGCGGGGCGCACAGGCCTGGGCTGGCGCGGCAATGATTCGCTGTTTGACCCGGCCTACAACGTCCGGCTGGGCAGCCGCTACTTATTCGAATTGATCCTCAAATTCGGTGATGTTCGCAAGGCTCTGGTTGCATATAATTGGGGTGAGACCAATTTGCGCACGCGCCTGAAGGCCGGGGAGCAAATCCCCTCGGAGTATCTGCGGAAGGTGATGGCGCGCTACCAGGAGCTCTGTGCAAAGTACGATTTCGAGGATCCTACTATTTAGCCTGCTACTGATCGTTCTGTTGGTCGCCGTCGCGGCGGCCGGGACGATCGACAATCGCCAATTTGTCGAGCGGGGCATCGATACGTTCTCCGACAGTCTGATCTTGACTTTGCTGGTCGGCTCTCGTGATGCCGTGGCCATCGACAGCGTCGCCGGCCCGTTGGGTGAAGCGTTGCGCCAAGGCCTGGCGCGCCGTCTGAACGCCCAGGGAGTTGCCGGCTATCTGGGGAGTGAGGAACGGGATGGGAAGTTGTTGTTGCAGATCTACGTGAATGATTATAGTCTTACTTATCGCAATGCGGACGCCGGCCTGTTTCGACAGGGACAGGTTGAGCGCGTCTTTGCTCTGGCGGGTTACGGCCGCACCATCCAGCCTGGCGGCGAAGTGCAGCGAGCGGCGGGAGTGACTCTTGTCGCCGTGCGCGACACGCTCAGCTTCGAGCAGGCGCGGGCGGCGCGCGCTCCCGGGAGTCTGTTATCGCCCGAGTTGCCGCCGACATTGTTTCAACGCGTCGTCGAACCGGGGATTGTCGTAAGCATCACCGGGGCGCTGGTCTATTTGTTCTTCGCCTCACGGTGAAGTTGGGAAGGGAACGATGAAGTTTCGCACAATCGGATTGCTCCTGCTGACGGCCGCGCTGCTGGCAGGATGCGCTTCGCAATCACAGGTATCGAGCCAGGACCCGCGGGTACTCTACGACGAGGCACTCCGGCAGCTGGAGGCGGGCAAGTACCAGAAGGCGCAGACCCTGCTACAGCGGCTGGTGCTGAGCGCACCGGGGCTGAGCTATATCGATAGCGTCCAGTATAACTTCGCGATGACGTTCTTCGGCAACGAGGACTATCATCTGGCCGTGGCCGAATTCCGCCGCTTGATCAATTCCTTCCCGCGCTCGGAGTTGTTGGATGACGCCGCGCTGATGATCGGCAAGTCGTACTTCGAAGCGGCGCCGAATCACGTTGGTCTCGATCAGTCCGATAATGACGATGCGATCCGCGAACTGAAAGCGTTCCTGGAGGATTACCCGGCCTCGGACCGCCGCAGCGAGGGAGAACAGCTCTTGTCGCGGGCGATTGAGAAGCTGGTCAGCAAGCAGTACTTGGCGGGTCGGCAGTATTATCGCATGGGCAATCGCGTGTCAGCGCGGCTGTACCTGGAAGACCTGGTGACCGAGTACCCCGAATCGCCGTTTGCGCCGGAAGCGCTGCTGCTGTTGGCGAAGCTCGACGAGAAGGACAACAAACTTACCGACGCGCGCGACAAGCTCAACAACCTGCTCAATGCCTTCCCCAAGGCGCCGGCAGCGGCCAAGGCGACCGCGATGAAAGCCAAGCTGGAGAGTAAAATCGCGGCGCGGGCGGCGAAAGACTCCACCGCTGCCGCGCAACTTAACGGTGAGAAGGGTGACTGAAAAGATTGGCGTACTCGGGGGCGCGTTTGATCCCATTCACATCGGGCATCTGATTTTGGCGCAATCGGCGCTGGATGAGTTGAAGCTCAGCCGGGTCTTGTTTGTGCCATCCTTTGCGCCGGCGGTCGCGCACAAGGTAATTCCCACCGGCTTTGCGCATCGACTGGAGATGACCCGGCTGGCGATTGCCGGCAACGATCGCTTCCGCGCTTCCGCCATCGAGGAAGTTCTCAAGCCGCCATCCTACACTGTGACCTTGATGGAGCGGCTGCACAAAGAGATTCCGGACGCCGAGTTCTATTTCCTGATGGGTGCCGACAGTCTGGAACAAGTCGGTACGTGGCACGATCCGGAGCGACTGATCAAGCTGGCCAAATTGGTGGCGGCGCCGCGATCCGGCAGTAATCTGCAATCGACCTTTCCGTTTGCGCGTCTCGACATGCCGTTGATTGAAATTTCCGCCACGCAGTTGCGTCAGCGCGTCCGCGACGGTTTCAGTCTCCGCTATCTTGTGCCTGAATCGGTAATCGCGTATATTGACGCCAATCGTCTGTATCGCGAGGATTGATGTCGATCAAGCGCTTGTTTCTCATCGACGGCACCGCTGTCGCCTACCGTTCCTATTTCGCCTTCGCTCAAAACCCGTTGCGCACGCGGCGGGGCGAAAACACCTCAGTCGTCTTTGGCTTTGCCGCCACGATCCTGCGCATCCTGACCAAGGAGAACCCCACGCATCTGGCGGTCGTCCAGGACACCAAGGAAAAGAGCTTCCGCCACGAGCTGTACGCCGAATACAAGGCCAATCGAGTGCAGATGCCGGACGAAATGGCAGAACAGCTACCCCGGCTCGACCATCTGCTCAATACGATGAAGATTCCGATTCTACGCAAACCGGGATACGAAGCGGATGACATCATCGCCACGTTGACCAAGCGCGCCGAAGCTGCCGGCTGGGAGGTGGTCGTGGTCACCGGCGACAAGGACCTGATGCAGCTGGTCAACGATAAGACGAAGATTTTCAATTTGAAGAAGGTGTCCGACGCCGGCGAATGGTACGATCGCGAGGCAGTCAAAGCGAAGATGGGCGTCTACCCGGAACAGATTCTCGATTATCTCGCTCTGGTCGGCGATGCCTCGGACAACGTGCCCGGTGTTGACGGCGTCGGGCCGAAGACCGCGGTCAAGCTGTTGGAGGAATACGGGTCGTTTGAGGCGGTGCTGGCCAACGCCGAAGAGATCACCAAGCCGAAGCTGCGCGAGTCGCTGATCGCCTTCCGCGACCGCGCCGCGCTAACGAAGCAACTGGTGGCGCTGGAATATGACGCCAAAGTCGACTGCGACCTGGAAGCGTTGCGCGTGCCGACTCTCGACAATGCGGACTTGCGCGGGCTGTTTCTGGAATTCGAGTTTACCTCACTGATCAGGCAATTGGGCCAGCCGACCGAGGAGCAGAGGGAAGCGACGGCGCAAAACTACCTTACCATCGACAACCCGGCGGCGCTCGAAAAGGTCGTCGCTGAAATCGAGCGCGCCGGCCAGTTCGCATTCGACACCGAGACTACGGGCCTGGATTGGCTGACTTGCAGACTGGTCGGCATCTCACTGGCAGTAGCGGACGGCCGGGCCTGGTACCTGCCGCTGGCGCATCGCGTGGGAAAGAATCTGGACGCGGAGGTTTGCCGCAAACTGTTGCAGCCGCTCTTTCTCAATCCTAAGCTTCGCAAGATCGCACAGAACTTCAAGTTTGACTACCATGTGTTGCATCAGCACGGTTACGAGATCCCCGCTTTCGATTACGATCCAATGCTGGCGTCTTATGTGGTCGATCCGGCCGGGCAGCACGGATTGGACGCGCTGGCGCTCAAACACTTCGATTATCAGATGCAGCCGATCACGGAATTGATCGGGACCGGGAAGAAGCAGATTACCTTCGATTTGGTGCCAATTGACAAGGCAACGTTCTACTCGGCGGAGGACGCTGATTTCACGTTGCGGCTGGTGAAAGCACTGGAGCCAAAGGTGGCGGCCATCGGCGCGCAGAAATTGCTTCACGACATCGAGCTGCCGCTGTGCCAGGTGCTGGCGAAGGTGGAAGAGCACGGCGTGCGGATCGACGTGCCGTTCTTGCAGAAGATGTCGGGCGAGCTGGCAGGGGAAATGGAGAAGATCACCTTCGACATCTATACGCTGGCGGGCCGCGAATTCAACATCAATTCGACGGCGCAGTTGGGCGATATCCTCTTCAACCAGCTCAAGCTCAAGCCAATGCGCAAGACTGCCAAGAAGACCGCGTACTCCACCGACGTCGGCGTACTGACGGAGCTGGCAAAGGTCCACGATCTGCCGCGCAAGATTCTTGAATTCCGGAAGCTGCAGAAGCTGAAATCGACCTACATCGATGCGCTGCCGGCGCTGGTCAATCCGACGACCGGACGCGTGCACACATCGTACAATCAGGCCGTGGCCACCACCGGGCGATTGTCCTCGACCGATCCGAATCTGCAGAACATTCCGATCAAGACGGAGGAAGGCAGTCAGATTCGGAAGGCGTTTATCCCCGCCGACGGCCAGCACAAGATTCTGACGGCCGACTACTCGCAGATCGAATTGCGCGTGCTGGCGCATTTTGCCGACGAAGGGGCGTTGGTCGAGTCGTTTATGCACGGCGAGGACATCCACGCGCGCACGGCTTCCGAGGTGTACGGTGTTGCGCTCAAGGATGTGACTCCGCAGCAACGGCGGATGGCGAAGACGGCGAATTTTGCGGTGATCTATGGCGTGACGGCCTTTGGGCTGTCGCAGCAGTCGGACATGAGCGTGGCCGAAGCGAAAGAATTTATCGACATCTACTTCGCGCGTTATCCGATGATTCGCAAGTTCATTGACAGCACGATTGCTGCGGCGCGCCGGGACGGGTATGTGACGACGTTGTTCGGACGGCGGCGCTATTTGCCGGAGATCGAGTCCAAAAACGTTTCGTTGCGGCAATTCGCCGAGCGAACGGCGGTGAACACGATCATCCAGGGCACAGCGGCGGATATGATCAAAATCGCCATGATCGAAATCGACCGGGCGCTGGTCGGGATGAAGTCGATGATGATTATGCAGGTACACGACGAATTGGTGTTCGACGCCGCGGCGAGCGAGGTCGAAAAGCTCGGCGGCATCGTACGCGACCGGATGGAACACTGTGTGACGCTCAAGGTGCCGGTGACGGTGGAAATGGGCGTCGGCGACAACTGGCTGGAGAGCAAGTAAGCGATGACGAAGAAGAGACCACAGACACAGCCCGCACCGGAAAGCTCCTTCAACCCCGGGCGCTGGTATCGGCACAACAAGAGCGCGGTCCACCGGGGACTGTTGTATGGCATCGGCGTGGTCGTGCTGTTTGCCTTCGGGTGGTGGGCGTATTTCGCCCTGTCGAACCGCGAAGAAAAACTGACCAAAGACGAATATATGACCCTGGCGCGGCAGGCGTTCAATTGCGGCTACTTCGACGTGGCGATCCTGAATTATCACAAGGCATCCAACGCGGCGCCCGAGGACCAGCTGGTCAAACGCGAGATGTTCCTGGCACGGTCGCGCGATAATCTCAATCGCGGCGGCGGTTTCGAGCTGGCGCTGGCATCGTCGTACCAGGTGCTTGCGGACGATCCGGCGTCGATTATTGGCCGAGTCAGCCTGGCGCAATTGTTCGAACTGCGGGGGCAGGCGGACTCGATGCTGTACTATGCCGGACAGGCGCTGGAGCGCGGGCGGGCAACGGGGGATGCCTCCGCGCAGTTGGCGGCCGACCTTGTCCTCGCGACGCATCACCGTACGCTCGATGCTCAGGATTCGGCCTTTGCCTACTGCGAGGACGCCCTGGCGGCGGCGACGGCGCTGAGTGATGATTTCCAGGTGGCGTTTACGAAGGCGGGGCTCGGCTTCGCCGCGCTGCAGATCGACAGCCTCGACTACGCGCAGCGCGTTTTCCGCGACTTGCTGGCGTACCGCGGCCGCAATGGCAGCGATTTCAACGACATCGGCAGCGCCGGTCTGGCCGACTACTTTGAGCGGCGCGGCGTCCGCGACTCGGCGCGCGTCTATCTGGAGCCGCTGCGCAGTTCGATGGACAACAACGTCATCGACGGCACCACGGCGTACGCCACCCGCATCTACGGGCGGGTTTTGCGCGACGAACAGAAGTACGACGAGGCGATCGAATATCTGGCGCGCTCGCTGGAAATGTGGCGCAACCTACGGGCAATACCGGATGTGATCGAGTGTCTCAATGATCTGGCGCAGGTCTACCGGCTGAAGGAAGATTACCTCGACGCGCGCAAGTACTACATGGCCGCCGGAAATCTGGCCAAGGACCAGAAGCTTCCCCGGCGCGACTTATACACCGCCGATCTCAATGTGCTTTTCCTGAAGAATCTGAAACCGGACGAGTACCGCCGCGCCGGCGAGGAAGGGATCGCCTTGGCACGGCAACTGCTGGTACAATAACGGCGATGCTGACCGTCGGTCTGACCGGGCAAATTGCCAGCGGCAAGTCGGAAGTCGCCAAGGAGTGGCGGCGTTACGGCGCCGCAATTATCTCCGGCGACCTGATCGGCCGTGAAGTCGTTGCCCCCGGCTCGCCGGCGCTCAGGAAGTTGACCACGGCGTTTGGATCGCAGATCCTCGACGGAAAGGGAAGATTGCGCCGCAGCGAACTGGGAAAGCTCGCCTTTGGCAGCGAGGACTCCACGCGCCGCCTCAATCAGATCGTTCATCCGGAGCTACTCAAGAAATTGCGCGCCCAAATCCGACGGGTGAAGCGGATCGGGCGGGCCAAGATGATCGTAGTTGACGCGGCGTTGATTTTCGACTGGGGACTGGAGCGTGAGCTGGATTACGTGGTGGTGGTCGAAGCGCCGCGCACACTGCAGTTTGCGCGGCTGCAGCGACTCGGAGTCGATCGCCGCGAGGCGGCCAAACGCATGCGGCGGCAGGTGCCGAAGTATCGGCAGCGGCAGAAGGCGGACTTTGTGTTACGCAACAACGGCTCGCTGACCGACTTGCAGCGCCAGGCGCGGGCATTGATAGCGCGCTTGCGGTCTAAAAGCAGTTGATTTTATCAGCGCCGGGTGTATCTTCCCGCTTTGCCAATGGAGACGGCGGAGGTGATTTGAATCCATTCAATTACTCGATAGACCAGCTCAGGGCCAAGGCGCTGGAAATCCGGCGCGACATCATCACGATGTTGATCGAAGCCAAGTCGGGCCACACCGGCGGACCGCTGTCGTGCACCGATTTTGCCACAGCGCTGTACTTCCGTTTTCTGAATCATCGCCCGGCGGAGCCGACCTGGCCCGACCGCGATTTTGCCTTCTACTCGATCGGCCACGTCACGCCGGTCAATTATTCGGTGCTGGCGGAATGCGGCTACTTCCCGAAGAAGGACCTGATGAGATTTCGCAAGCTTGACAGCCATTTGCAGGGACATCCGCACCGGCTGGATACGCCCGGGATTGAAATCTCCTCCGGCTCGCTCGGGCACGGATTGGGCGTGGCAAGCGGCGTGGCCAAGGGCTCAAAGATGGATAAGCACCCACGGCGCGTGTACTGCATCATGGGAGACGGCGAACTGCAGGAGGGTTCCTGCTGGGAAAGTGCGATGTTTGCCGGACACTACCGGCTCGACAACCTCGGCGTGATTGTCGACTACAACAACGCCCAGATCGACGGGCGCGTGGTGGACATCATGGATATCGCGCCGCTGGCGGACAAATGGCGGGCATTCAACTGGCACGTGATTGAAATCAATGGCCATGACATGGAGCAGATCATCGCGGCATTCGAAGAGATGCTGGCCACCAAGGGCCGGCCGACGGTGATCATCGCGCATACGCGGATGGGGAAAGGGGTGTCGTTTATGAATGGCAAGTATCAGTGGCACGGCAAGCCGCCGAAACCGGACGAAGGGGAGAAGGCGCTGGCCGAATTGGGAACGACATATCAGGAGTGGTCGTCACGGCTACTGGCCGGATAACCGAGAGAATGATGCTGGAACAAATGACGGAAGTGAAACTGGAGAAAACGCGCGCCGGCTGGGGGCAGGGTTTGGTCGATCTGGGCAGCCGCGATGAACGCGTAGTGGTACTGAGCGCCGACCTTGTCGAATCAACCAATTCCCACGTTTTCGCTGAGAAGTTTCCTGATCGGTTTATTCAAGTCGGCGTCGCCGAGCAGAACCTGGCGGCAGTGTCGGCGGGCCTATCGTTGATCGGCAAGATACCGTTCTTTTCGACCTATGGTGCGTTTGCCTCGTATCGTTGTCTTGACCAAGTGCGCATTACGATCTGCTATTCGAATGTCAACGTCAAGATCGGCGGCGCCCATGGTGGGATCTCCGTCGGCCCCGACGGTGCCACTCATCAGGCGCTGGAGGAGATCGCCATCATGCGCTCGATCCCGAACATGCGCATGATCGTGCCGTGCGACTACTGGGAGACCCGCAAAGCCACAGTAGCGGCGGGCGAGGATTACGGCCCCTACTACATTCGCTTCGGCCGCGAACCGGTGCCGGTCGTGACGGATGAGTCGACGCCTTTTGTCGTCGGCAAGGCGAATACCTATCGTGAAGGCGGAGATGCTGCGATCATCGCCTGCGGCGTGATGGTCTATGAGGCACTGGTGGCTGCGGAGCAGTTAGCTGCCGAAGGGATTGAGTGCCGCGTGGTCGATATGCACACGATCAAGCCGATTGATCGCGAGGCGATAGTCAAGGCGGCGCGGGAGTGCGGCGCGATTGTAACGGCCGAGGAACACCAGGTGCACGGCGGCTTGGGCGGTGCTGTCGCCGAGGTCGTCGTGAACACTGTGCCGGTGCCGATGGAGTTTGTCGCCGTGATGGACCGTTTCGGGCAGTCCGGCAAACCCGATGAGCTGATGGCGGCCTTTGGATTGAAAGCAAGCGACATCAAGATGGCCGTCAAGCGTGTACTCAAGCGCAAACGCTGAAGTCTCATTCATTGGTTTGTAATCACTTGTAAATCAATAGCTAACCCCGATCAGCTTAAGTGGTACTTGCGTTAACGACGAGCTGATTAGACGGTGTGGTCAGCCACGCCAACGGTTCGGTCAAATCCCCGCAAATCTTAATTCTGCATTCAGTTGCGAAACCTTTCTTCGTCTTGCTCGTAAGTAACTGCGGCGAAATATTGAACTGAACGGAGGTTGAATGTCGCGACTGACGCACTTGGCTATTCTTGCGGGCTGTTGCGCCTGCCTGTGGGCGGGAATCGCGCTGGCGGAATCGGGTCGGATCTATGGAAAATTGACTACAACGGACGATGACGTCTTTGAAGGCTGGATCCGCTGGGACAAGAACGAGGCGTTCTGGGACGACATCATCGACGGCGTGGTTGAGAAGGATCGCTATGAGGGGCGCGAGAAACGGGGGCGGCACTACAAGGAATCGAAGAAAAAATACGTGGAAGTACTGGGGCTGACGTTTGGTGAAGGGATGAGCTGGGGCGGCCTGGGCACCTCGTCGGAAAGCCAATTACAATTTGGCCATGTCTCGCGGTTAAAACGCGACGGTGACGGCGCCACGGTGATTCTCAAGAATGGCAATGAAGTGATCTTCGAGTCGAGTTCGGACCTGGGTCCGGCGATTCGCGAGATCGCTTTGCTGGATATCAACGAAGGGGAGATTTACTTCGACTGGGATGACATTGAGTCGATCGATTTCATAGAAGAGAAGAGCGAGCCGACCGACGGTTTGGAACGGTTGTACGGCCGGGTGTCGACGCGGCGCGCGGGCGAATTTATCGGCTGGATCGAGTGGGACGTTGACGAGGTCTTCAACAAAGACGATCTCGACGGCGACGAGGATGGCGGCCGTACGCGCAAGATCACGTTCGGACGGATTGCCGCGATTGAGCGCAATTCCTCCTCCTCGGCGCGGATCACCACCAAGGACGGCAAAGAGCTGGTGCTGCGCAATTCCAACGACGTCAACTCGGAGAATCGGGGCATCGTGGTAAAATCGGCGGAGTTCGGGCGGGTCAAGATCGGCTGGAGTGATTTTGAAAAGGTCGAGTTTCTGCCGGTGCCGAAGAACGAACTGCCGCGCTACCGCGATTTTGACGGCGGGCGCAAGATTCGCGGCGTGGTGACGACCGAGGACGGTGAAGACTTTACCGGCGAGTTGGCCTGGGACAACGACGAGCAATACACCTGGGAGCATCTCAACGGTGAGTACAAGGGTGTCGAGATGGCGATTCCGTTTGCGGTGATCATGACGATCGCCAAGAGCTCGCAGCGGACCGCAGAGGTCACATTGAAAAACGGCACGACCTACCTGTTGAGCGGCTCAAACGATGTCAACGAAGAGAACAAGGGCGTGATCGTGTTTCGCGATAAGGGCGACGCCGAAGAGATTGACTGGTACGACTTTGCGAAGGCCGCAATGAAATAGAGGCACAACCCCTCACTGGTTTCACCGTCAGCCCCGTTCCGCGCAAGCGGGACGGGGTTTTCATTGCTGCCCGCCGTCCTGCTGTGGGAAGAGGAGATTGCTTCCTCGAAAAATGGTAGCTGCAGTGAAAATTGCTTGAACCGAAAAGGGGCATTGGCGTATTTAGGATAGATGCCTTAATCTGACAGATATCCGCACTTCCGGCTGAGACATCGTTTCGAGACACGAATTCCGCACGTTGAGAGGGCTGCTTCGAAGGACACGAATTCCTGGGCACGCGATCGGCAAGGATTGCTGATCGCGGCGCGATCGTATTCTCGACAGCGAACGTGCCCTCACCCCCGACCGCTCTCCCAAAGGGAGAGGGGGGTGAAGAATCTGGCTGCGGAGTCAGGATTTGGCCTGTTGAGTGTGGTAACGAGGTGTCAGGATCGCAGGGATCCTGACCTACGAATGATCGAGAGTTCGTTTCGCGGGCGAGAGGATAGTAGGCCCGCGTCATCGGCATAGAATCGAGAAACGGCTTGGTCCTGGGAGGGACACCATGGGACAAGTACTGGTCGTCAGTCGCGACGCGCGTTTTCAGGAGCGGTGTTCAGCGTCGCTGCTGGCGGAGGGATTTACGCCGCACATTTGCGAAAGGGAGTCGGAAGTGCGCGAGTTCTTGGGCCGCAATGAGCGGGTGGATCTGGTGATCGTGAACTCGCCGGGAAAGTCGGACGAGTGCCACCAACTGCTCGACTATCTCAACCAACATCGGCCGCGGATCTCAGTAATCATCTCCTGCGACTACTTCAGCTACTGGGACGATTTCTTCACCTGGCTGGCGGACGCCTGTGTGACCAGTTCGGGGGACCTGAACGAACTGATCGAGAAGACGCGGCAGTTGGCGCCGGTGCAGAGACCCAAACGCAACGGGGAGGATTTCGCGGTCGACTGGGCGTGAGCGAGTGGCGGTCAATCACATGTAGACCGAGGCGAGGCTGACGGTGGCTTCGATCAACCAGGCGGAATCGATGTTTCCCAGGAACGCGCGTTCCGAGTCTGCGATTCTCGGGACGAATATCGTTCGCAGACCGACGTGCACGCGGAGCTCATCCCCTGAGCCGATACGAACCTCGGAGTCAAGGAGGGCGGAGCCGCCGACCGTGTAGTGTGAATAATTGTGAGGGCCGGGCAGGGAATAGTCGGACTCGAAGTCGGAAGTGAACAGAACGAAATCGATTCCGGGCGCTGCGGCTAATGCGATCCGTCCGAGGTGGGCGACGCGGAATAGCAGTGCCAGTTCAAAGGTGTGCAATTTGGAGTCTACATAGCCGAAGTAAAAGGGATTGCGCGTGGCGCGGTCGAATCCGATTCCGGGGATGCGACGAGTGTCGGCTTTCGAATCAATTCCGCAGGTATAGCTGAAGCGAAGAGCCGTGTGGTCGCCGGTGGATTGCTGGATGTAGAAGGCATAGCCCACGGGAAGGGAAAGATATTTGACGTTGGTGGCAGCCAGACTAGCGCCGCCAGCAAATTGAAGTTGCGCTGATGCGCTGGCAGCAACGCCAAACACGAATATTGTGATAATGATGCCCTTTAGAGTCATGATAGTAACCTCCTGATATTGTAAAGACGCGAAAGAGGGCAGATTTGTCCAGTACGAATCCGCTGGATGCCGTCAAAGCCGCAGGGCCAGAGCGAGGGAGACTTCGGTGGAAGAGATGGAGTCGTCGAACAGGGTTCCGCAATCGTCGCACTGAAACATGGTAGCCATGGTGATGCGTTCTCGGAGCCAGAGATGCAGAACGAGCGGACGTAGGCTTGGGTGGGCAATTTCGAAATCGCCGATCAGACTGAAAGCAAGCCGTGGACCGGCGTCAGTGGACTTGACATAACCAGTATTCTGGCCGCTGATTTTCCAACTGAAAGATGTCAGTCCCAAACCGCCGCCGACAAAAACGTTGATGATACGCGAGTCAAAGGGACGGGCAAGGAAAGAAACCTCAAAGACTTCCATGTGCGTCGATTCGCTCCAAAAGTCGCGCAGAGTGTCACCCGGAAAAGGCAGACCCCAACCTCGGCGAATCGTCGCGACATAGCTGTCGCGATCGAAGGCGACCGAGGCGCTGAATCGCAGGCGGATATCCTGGGAGAGAGATGTCTGCAGAAAGGCGCCGACTCCGGCCGGGTGGGGAAGATCACTGTGATTGGTCAGGCTTTGCAGGCCGTAGAGGGCGAATTGCTGGTCAGCACGAGAAACAGCGGGAAGCAGGGCAGTCAGTGCCAAGAGCCACAGCAGTCCTTTGAGAGTCATGGAGCCTCCATTGTCTTTTCGTTGGAAAGACGAAGATAGCTCGAAATTGTGAAACAGTCAAGGTAAGCTCGCGGGGTGTTGTTCGTATGCGTGAAGTGAGTTGCGACAAGCCCTCACCCCCGACCCCTCTCCCAGGAGGAGAGGGGCGAATCGCGTCCATTCCGCGGCGATTGCAATTCAGAATTGTCTGCGTGGGATCGGCATTCCGGTCTGTCGGTGCGTGGCGGTCAGGTGGAGAATCAGGCAGAAAAGTCTAACCCACCTTGACCGTGACAAGTCGCCTTGCGCAAAAGAAGCGGTTCATCTTCCGGTCTGCAGGGCGTGCGGAAGGTTTTGACGCGGCGGAGGAAAGTGCTAAATTTTAGGAGCTAAGGGGATCCTGGTCGGTGGTTCCAGGTGCAGTACGCCGTGTTGGCAGGTACTTTGTGCTTCCCTTGATGGCGTAACTGAGACTGGGCAGACCAACTAACACGATGCCAAAGACTGACAGCACGCTCGGAGCGGCCACCACGTACCAAACGAATGTCAAACCGACCACGAGGCAGAGTGCGCGTAGCGAAGGTTTGCGCATAGGCGGAGGCAGGAACATCGCCGCCAGCAGGAGTAGAGCGGAGATTTCCAGAAGCGTGCAGAGAATGATGCCACCGGAAGCGGCGTCGCGGAAGCCGACATACAGCATGATCATGAATGAGCAAATGAATGGTACCAGAATGTAGCGAATCCCGGAATTGGATAGAATGGCGCGGGTGAAGTTGCTTTCCCCGTCGGCGGGAGGAGGGGAGATTCTGCGCTGTAACAGACTGGTGCCCACTATGTAATATTATCGGCACTTGTGTCGTCTTGTTTGAGCGTGAGCTGGTGGTCAAAAGACGGTCTCGTGAAAAATTTCACATTTTTTCCTTGTGCGGCGAGGCATAAAAGGCGATAATATTAACCGTCGTTACGGCGCGCGGATTGGCCAGATATGTGGCGTGTCAGTAACGGCTTTTTGCTTTGGGAGGAGTTGAATCGGCCCTCGGCAGGAATCCCACCGCAATCCCTCGTTCCTCGGGACGCTGCGCAGGCGGTGGGGCACCGGATGGGATAATCGACCGGATGGACTGGAAGTGAGACCCTCGATGAGGGATGAAGATAGAGAATTAGTCAACTTAATCTTAGGCAGGTAATCCATGAGTATCAGCACCCTGGCGAGAGAGATTGCAGAGTCGCCAACGCTAAAGCTCAACGAGGAAGCCCAGGACTTGCGCGATCGCGGCGAAGCGGTGATCCATCTGGGTGCAGGGGAGCCGAAAAGTAAGGTACCATTTGAAGCGCTGCTCAACTGTGCGGCCCAGCTTTCGACCGCAGAAGTGCGCTACACTCCGACCGAAGGCATCTCGCCGTTGCGTAAGGCGATCATTCGCTATACGGAAGAGAACTACGGCAAGGTGATCGGCAAGGACAACGTGTTGGTGTCCGGCGGTGCCAAGCAGGCGTTGTCGGTGCTGTTGACGACGCTGATCAACCCGATGGATGAGGTGATCATCCTGGCGCCGTACTGGGTGAGCTACCCGGAAATGGTAAAGATGGTTTACGGCAAGCCGGTGATCGTGATGCCGGGTGACGGGCGTTTCGAGCCGCGTCTGAAAGACATCATCGACATGTCCAGCTCGTACACCAAGGCGGTGATCATCAACAGCCCGAACAATCCGTCCGGTGTCGTCTACTCCGAGCAGTTCATCGCCGAGGTGGTCGAATACTGCGAAAAGAAGGGGATTTACCTGATCATGGACGACATTTACCACAAGTTGGTCTTCTCCGGCAAGAAGTGGACGTCCTGCTACAAGTATGCCAAGGATCAGTCGGACAATTCGCGGTTGATCGTAATCAACGGCGTATCGAAGCTGTACGCAATGACGGGCTATCGGATCGGCTGGACAATCGCCAACTCGCAAATCATCGAGACGATGATCAACGTACAGGCGCAGACGACCTCGTGTCCGGCGCTACTCTCGCAAGTGGCGGCGGTGGGAGCTTTAACGGGAATTCAGACCGGTGTCGAGAGTTTGCGGCTGATGCTCGAGAACAACCGCAAGGTGATGGTGCAGGAGCTGAATGCGTTCGAGGGCGTGAAGCTGATTCCGCCGGACGGTACGTTCTACGCGCTGCCCGACTTCCGGGCCTACAGTAATGATTCGGTGGCTTTGTCGAAGACGCTGCTCAAGAAAGCGATGGTGGTGGCGGTGCCGGGCAAGGAATTCGGGATGGAAGGACATCTGCGGCTGAGTTTCTGCGGCACGGTCAAGGACATCATGGAAGGCATTGCGCGGATCAAGTGGGTGCTGGATCCGAAATCACCGAATGAAATCTACATCGGCGACAGAAAGCTTGTGAGGGATTGGCAATGAACAGCAACTACCTGAATATCAAGTCACCGGCGCATGACATTGCCAAGGAGCGCGCCAGCGACTTCGGTCTGAAGCATCACGGCCTGACCAACCTGCACATGGCGTACTGGAATCTGGTGGAACCGGCGCTGTACGAGGAAGCGATGTTCCGCCGCGAGGGGAACATTTCGCACCTGGGGCCGCTGGTGGTCAATACCGGCAAGCACACGGCGCGCGCGGCCAACGACAAGTTTGTCGTGCAGGAAGCAACGACCACCGACAAGATCTGGTGGGGTCAGTACAACCGGCCGTTTTCGGCGGACAAGTTCAGCGCGGTGTATGCGCGGCTGCAGGCGTTCCTGCAGGATCGCGATCTGTTCGTGCAAGATTGTTACGTCGGCGCCGACCCGAATTACTCGCTGCCGATTCGCGTGATCACGGAGTATGCGTGGCATTCATTGTTTGCGCGGAATATGTTCATCCGGATCGACGCGCTCGACCAGCTCAAGCGACACGTGCCGGAGTTCACCATCATTGCCGCACCGTCGTTCCAGGGAGTGCCGTCGATCGATGGAACCTTGACACCGACGTTCATCCTGCTGAATTTCGAGCAAAAGCTCGTCATTATCGGCGGGTCAGGCTACGGCGGCGAAATCAAGAAGTCGGCGTTCACGATTCTGAACTACCTGCTGCCGCTGCAGGGGGTGATGACGATGCACTGCTCGGCCAACGTCGGCAAGGCGGGCGACGTCGCGCTGTTCTTCGGGTTGTCCGGCACGGGCAAAACGACGTTGTCGGCCGATCCGCGCCGCCACCTGATCGGCGACGACGAGCACGGCTGGAGCGACGAAGGCGTGTTCAACTTTGAAGGCGGCTGCTATGCCAAGGTGATCAACCTGTCGGCGACGGCAGAACCGGAGATCTACGCCTGCACGCGGCGGTTCGGTACAATTCTCGAAAATGTGATTTATGATCCCATCACCCGGCATCTCGATCTCGATGACGACGAGCGCACGGAGAATACGCGCGCCTCGTATCCGCTGGATTTCATCGAGAACGCGCTGCCGGAGAAGCGAGCGGGGCATCCGAAAAACATCATCATGCTGACCTGCGACGCCTCGGGCGTGCTGCCGCCGATCGCGCGGTTGACGCCGGATCAGGCGCTGTATCATTTCATCTCCGGCTACACGGCGAAAGTGTCGGGGACCGAGATCGATCTGGGCAAGGAGCCGGAGATCACCTTCTCGGCGTGTTTCGGCGCGCCGTTTATGGTGCATCATCCGTACTTCTACGCCGATTTGCTGAAGCGGAAGATGATCCGGCACGACGTCAAATGCTGGCTGGTGAATACCGGCTGGACCGGCGGGCCGTACGGCGTCGGCAAACGCATCAGCATTCGCTATACGCGCGCGATGCTGGAGGCGGCGCTGACCGGCAAGTTGGACAACGTGGAATATCGGGAGGACAAGATGTTCGGATTCAAGGTGCCGTTGACGTGTCCGGATGTGCCGGCGGAAGCATTGTATCCGGAAAGCTCGTGGCCCGATAAGGCGGCGTACGCGAACCGATACAAGCAATTGGCGTCACTCTATATCGAGAACTTCAAGAAGTTCAAGGACGGCTGTCCACCGGAAATCGTAGCGGCGGGACCGCGGCGGTAGGGAGGCAAGCCGCTCGAACCTGCCCGTGAAGTAGAGACAGAGCAACACACTCTCCCCGACCCCCTAACGGGGAGAGGGTGATGCGGGATAGTTGCACGCTCCCGGGAATAAGCCGTCAACAAGACTGTAGTGTCAAAGGATGGGGCTGACGGCTCACCTGTCGGGTGATAGATGAAAGGAGTGCGCAATGAGAGTCCAAGCCTTTGCAGTTGCGACGGCAGTCATAGGCTTCTGCTTCTGCGCTGCCGTATTGAGCGAATCGACCGAACGCAAGAGAATCAAGGTATCGCGGGAGATCGAGGACATCGAATACGAGATCATGTCCCTCGTGATCGCCAACAAACTGGTCAACGTGGACGGACCACACTCGGAGATTGAGGCGTTCACTGGAATCAATGAAGTAGAACACGATACATTGAAGGTCGTCATCGATCCGTTGACAAGCGGCGACCTGAGTCTCCGCGACCTTCATCGCGACGAGCTCTATTATACGATCCAGAAGCAATGGCAGCTACTGAAGCTTGAGACCTTTGACGATTTCGTGGTCAAGAACTTCGGTGGGGAGTGGCTCAGCCGCAGATTTGTATTTGACTTCGGTTATCGATTGATGGCTGGTGGAGAAGATGATCAATATGAGGCCGACGAAGACGGCTTCTGGGAGGCCTTCTATCGGGTCTATCCAAGATACATCGGTATTACCACAGTCTCTCGCGTAGGATTCGACGAAGAGCGCACCCAGGCGTTGATCTATGTGGCCCAGCAACAGGAGGGACTCTCCGGCAGCGGGTGGCTTTACTGCCTGGAGTGCGTTGACGGCAAGTGGGTCATTCAGGCGCAGTACATGAGGTACATTTCGTGAGCCGCTAGCCCACCCGCAGCGAATTCATCTGAGCGACGCCGAAGCAACCTCCTCACCATCATCAGAGTCCATCTATTTTCTGCAGTCGCAAAGCGAACGGTGGGACTGATGGCTATCATTTAAGACCCACCCTCCGCCGGCACTCCGGGTGGGCTGCCGGCTTTGACCGCACGCGTTCAGCCACTGCAAATCGGAGCAACTGGTGATTCCAGTGGTCAAAAATGGCCGGGCAAGAGGCTTGTAAAGGGCGGGGAAATTGCCTATGTTCTCTGCATTATGGCACAGCGATTTGACGCAGCAGCGAATTTTGAGAAGACCAAACAACAGGTGGGCTGGATTGCGCGCAAAGAGGCCACACCGGAAACTTATCAGCGGCTCGGCTTCAAGTGCGGATTGGAGATCCATCAACAGCTTCTGACCGAGAAGAAATTATTCTGCCGCTGTCCGGCAGGAATCTATCAGGAACACGACGACTTCGACGCCGAACTAGTGCGACACATGCGCCCAACGCTGTCGGAGTTGGGCGAGTATGACGGTACGGCGCTGATGGAGTTCAAGACCAAGAAGAACATCATCTATCGCATCAAGGACAAGACCGCCTGCACGTACGACTTCGACGACACACCGCCGTTTCGGATCAATCAGGAAGCGCTCGACAAGGCGATTGACATCGCGCTGATGCTGAAGACGAATATCGTCGGCGAACTGCACGTGGCGCGCAAGCAATATCTCGACGGGTCGATTCCGACGGGCTTCCAGCGGACGGCGATTGTCGGGATCGAAGGGGTGATTCCGCTCAAGCACAAGGATGTGCGGATCATCCAGATTTCGATCGAGGAGGACGCCTGCCGCGAGGTGTCGGATGTCGGGCACTGGCGGATCTATATGACCGACCGGCTGGGGATGCCGCTGATCGAGACCGTGACCTACCCTGATCTGCTCACCCCCGATGAAGCGGCGGAGGCGGCACATTACTTGCGGTTTCTGGCGCGCTCCTCGGGCAAGGTGCGGGTCGGCATCGGCGCGGCGCGCGAGGATGTCAATGTCAGCGTCACCGGCGGAACGCGGGTCGAGATCAAGGGCGTGGCACATATTCGCTGGATTCCGAACTTGGTGCATAATGAGGCGTTTCGGCAGTGGGCGCTGCTTCTCATCCGCGACGAACTCTTGCGGCGCGGGCTTGATCCCAAGACCTGGTCGGTGACGCACAAGGAACTCGATGCGGACCTGTTACCGCGTGAGCAGAAAGCGATCAAGCGAGTGAAGTCGCGTGGGTGGAAATTGGTGGCGGTCAACCTGCCGCACTTTGAGGGAATACTTAGCTTTTTCACACAGCCGGAGCGGATGTTCGCGGATGAACTGAGCGACCGGCTCAAAGTGATCGCGTGCCTGGAGCGGCCGAATATGCTGCATTCGGAGCAGTTGCACCTGTTCGGGGACGAGCAGGAGTTGGTGGATATCCGGCAGTATGTGGGCGCGACGGTGGGCGACGCGCAGATCGTCGTGTGGGGGCCGCCGGACGATGTGGCGATGGCGATCGAGACTATCGAGGAGCGCTGTAAGATTGCACTGCAGGGTGTACCGAACGAAACGCGCAAAGGCTTGCCGGACGGCACGACGATATTTGAACGTGTCCTTCCGGGGCCGGATCGCATGTACCCTGACACCGACTCGGCGCCGATCTCGATTGATGATGACGTGATCGTCGAGAAGCGGAAACACCTGCCGGTCAGCATCGCCGAACGGTTCAAACAACTGCGCGAATGGCAGGTGCCGGAGGACGCCTTCTCGTACTTGCTGCGCAACAACCTGGTGCCGCTGATCGAAACGATTGTCGCCGAGAGCGAGCAGTCGCCGCGATTCGTGGCGACACTGCTGGCGCATACGCTCAAACATCTGCAGGGGACGCGCAAAGCTCCGCCCGACTTTGACTATGAGAGGGTGCGGCAGTTGTTCCGTTTCGTGAAGGAGCGCCGCTTGAGTAACGAGATTCTCAAGAAGATGCTGCCGGTGGTGTACGACCATCCCAACATGGATTTGCAGTCGGTGCTGATCACGATCGAATTCAAGGAGCAAAGCATCGATCAGATTTTGGAATATCTGCCGGCGCTGCGGCGCAAGTTCGGTGAGATTGCCTACGACAGTGACCGGGAGGCAGAGGCGCGCTGGATCATGGGACAATTGCGCAAGCGGGCGGTCGGGAATGTGTCGCTGCGGGAGTTGCAGCATCGGGTGGTGGAGGTGATCAACCGTGGTTGATTTATACAAGGGTTACAAGGGACAGGCGCTGGCGACACTGCAGAAGTTCAATGCGCGGGTTTGGAGCCAGACCAAGGTCGAGACGACGCGTGGGGAGTTCAAAGGTATTTTGCTGCCGCGCAGCGAAAACGACGACGATGAGCACATTGTGGTGAAGCTGGCCTCGGGGTACAATATCGGCATCGCGACGTCCACTATCACGGCGATGACGGAGGAGGGCTACAAAGAGGCGCACTATAAGATACCGGAGAAGGAGTTTCCGGTGCATCCGGGCAAGCCAAGCGTCAAGTTGCTCGGCACCGGCGGCACGATTGCCTCGCGTCTTGATTATCGTACCGGCGCGGTGATTCCGGCATTTTCACCGGGTGAATTGTACGGCGCGGTGCCGGAACTGGCGGACATCTGCAATCTGACCACGGAGAAACTGTTCGCGGTGTTCAGCGAGAATATGGGGCCGGAGCAATACAAGACGCTGGCGATTTCGATCGGCAAGGAAATCGAGAAGGGAATCGACGGGATCGTGATCGGCCACGGCACCGACACGATGCACCACACGGCGAGCGCGCTGGCGTTCATGGTGCAGAATTCGCCCGTGCCGATCGTCATGGTCGGATCGCAGCGGTCATCGGACCGTCCGTCCTCGGATGCGGCGCTGAATTTGATGCATGCCACCAAGACGGCGGCGGAGTCGGATATTGCCGAGGTGATGGTGTGTATGTTCGGACCGACGTCGGATGAGTACGGCCTGCTGCATCGCGGCACGCGGGTGCGGAAGATGCATTCCTCCTACCGGTCGACGTTTCGGACGATCAGTGATATGCCGCTGGCGATGGTCGACCGCCAGAAAATCACCCCGATCAAGACCAACTACAATCGGCGGCGGCGCGACCGCCAGGTGACGATCAAGCCGTATTTCGAAGAGAAGGTGGCGCTAGTGTATTACTATCCGAACATGATGCCGGATATGATCACCTCGCTGATCGATAACGGCTATAAGGGGATTGTGATCGCGGGCACGGGACTGGGGCACGTCAACAAACCGCTCTATCCGGCGATCGAGCGCTGCCAGAAGGAGGGGGTGGCGGTGTACATGACAGTGCAGACGTTGTGGGGCTATGTGCACATGTTCGTGTACGATACGGGCCGTGACCTGATGAGCAAGGGGATTATTCCGCTGGCGAATATGCTGCCGGAAGTGGCCTACATCAAGCTTGGCTGGGCGTTGGGTCAGACCTCGGATCTGGAAGAAGTCAAGCAAATCATGTTGACGCCGGTGGCCGAGGAAATCACCGAGCGCGAGCCTTACAACGGCTACCTGATTTTCCAGGGTGGTGTGCCGGAGGTGGAGGAGTTCTTGAAGAGGATCCACAAGTAACTGCATGTACCCTCACTCCTCAGGGGATTCTCGGTCAGAATCGATCGACGCTTAGTCAGGATCGCAGGGATCCTGACCTACTGGCTGCGACCGATGCTGCCTCACGCGTCAAGTGATTCCCGATACGAATCGAAAAAAGCGAGGTCGGAATCGCAGGGATCCTGACCTACGGGTTAGAGGGCGCCACAAATCGGGGCTGGACCATTGCTGAAGATGTAGCCCACGAGATAGACGGCGTCGGAGATTGTCAACAGGCCGCTGCCGTCCGCATCGCCATTTTGCGGGCAGCCGATCGGCTCCGGGCCGTTGGCGAAGATGAAGTTGATCATGAAGACGACATCAGAGATCGACAGCGAGCGGTCGCCGTTGGGGTCGGTGCCGAAGAGACAGCAGTCGGGCAGGAGTATCGGCCGATTAGCCTCCAGGTGGAGATAGTCAATGAACATCGGCGCCAGTGGTGAATCGTGTCCGGGCGGAGCTTGCCGCGGGATATAGTCTCCCCACTCCAGTGTGATCTGGCGGTTGCTGGCATCGGGCGTGGCGGAAACGAACACGCTGCAGAGTCGGCTGTATCCCTGGTTGGACATGATTTGCAGACTCGCGAGGATGAAGACGTTGTGTACGGTGTCGTTGTCGCACAACGTGAGCGCATCACCAAAGTAGGAGTCGCTGAGCGGAAATTTGACGGAATCAACATGCGCTGTCACGCCCGCGACCTGAATTTGCAGCGGCAACTGGAATGCGCTGAAGGGTTGATCAGCTAGGATCGCCAGTTCCATCACCATCGAGTTATGCCCGGCGGGAAACGACGTTGGGTAGAGAATGGCCAGATGGTCGTTCTCCGCGGGTTCAAGCGGCGGGTAAATTGGCGGACAGCCGAGATTCTTGCCGCCACACCACGTGATTATGCAATACCAGAGGAGAGAGGCATCATGGATGCTCCAGCCCTGGTAGAGGTCGTTGTCGGCCTCGGCAAAATCGACCGGGGGAGGGCCGCCGGCATAGGTGTAATTCATCATATATATGAGGTCACTGATTGTTGGGTTGCCGTCGCCATTGACATCACCGCAGACCAGAGCTGCCGCCGGTGGCGAGAGGACGACAAGGTTGAGGCAAGCAACTAGAGCTAACAACATGATGCGTGATATCATGCAAATTCCTTTCGTGCACTCACGTGCACAGCGGGGCCGGGCCGCCTTGGAAAATGTAGCTGATCATGTAAACGGCGTCGGAAATCGAGAGCAGGCCGTTGCCGTCGGCATCGCCGAGCAAGGTGCACCCTGACGGCGCCGGGCCACCGGCGAAATAGTAATTGATCAGGTAAACCACGTCCGAGATCGAGGCCAGGCCGTCGCCGTTGGCATCACCGGGGACGATACAGCAGGTACCGTAGAAGGTGGGCCGAAAGCACCCGTTATAGGTCAACACAAATGCCGGAATGGGATCATTGTGACCCGGCGGCGCCAGCGCCGGGACATAGTCGGCATATTCAAGGGTGATCAGGCGCGAAGCCGTGTCGACCGGGGCCGAGAGGAAGATTCGCGCGAAATGCACCGGAGCTTCGACAGCGCTGAATCCGAGACTCGCGCTGCCGACGACAACGACATCGGCGCTGTCCACGATCGCGATTTTGTTGAGGAAGTATAAGAAGTCGTTGCCGGCAAGCGGGAAATGTACCGAGTCGACCGTCGCTACAGCGCCGCCTTCGAGAGAGATTCGGATCGCAAGCTGAAGTCCCTCGATCGGCGCGGGGGCATCGAGGGCCAGGTCGAGGACGGACTGCTCACGATGCGCCGGGAAGGCGGTGGTGTGGCGAATCCGATAGCTGCTCGCGGTTTGCGGGACCAGCGGCGGATAGACCGGCGGACAGTACTGGCTCGGTATGCATTCAAACACCATGCACGAAATCTGCCAGGCGGCATCGCGGATAGTCCAGCCTTGGGCGAGGTCAAAGTCGGCGTTGTCGAAGTTGGGTGGTGGCGGGCCGCCGGCAAACGTGTAGTCCAGCATGTAGACCACATCCCCCCATGACATAAAACCATCATTGTTGGCGTCACCGCACGGATCGGCGATAGCCGCTGTCGCGATGGATAGCAGGAAGAGCAAAATGGCCCCGAGCTTGATGCGCGCCATATCCGATTCCTCCGAGGCCCGGAATCGACCGTTGAATTATATGCTTGAAACAAAGATAGGCAGGAATAGCGATTTTAGCAACACCTGATTGAAAGGGCGTCATTCCGATGGTTGGCGCCTGGGCAAATTGATCTTGCCAGAAGAATTTTGACACAACAGAATCGAGATCGGAGTTATTGTGCAATGAGTCTACTTCTGCTCGCCATCGGATTCATCGTATTCGTCGGACTGGCGTACCGCATTTACGGCCACTGGGTGGCGCGGCAATTTGCCGTCGACGATCAACGGATCACGCCGGCGCAGGAAAAAGGCGACGGCATCGACTACGTCCCCACCAAACCATTCTACTTGTTTGCGCAGCACTTCTCGGCGATTGCGGCCGCCGGCCCGATTGCGGGGCCGATCCTGGCGTGCCAGACGTTTGGTTGGCTTCCGTGTCTGCTCTGGATAGGGTTGGGAGTCGTATTGATCGGGGCGGTGCACGACTTCTCCAGTCTGACGGCTTCGGTTCGGCACGGAGCGCGCTCGATTGCCGATATCACGCGCGAACATATGGGTACGGCGGCGGGACGCGCGATGATGGCGCTGATCTGGGTGACGCTGATGTATGTCATCGTCGCGTTCACGGATATCACCGCCTCGAGCTTTGTCGGCGTGACGGAAGAGCTGGCGGGGGCGCAGACGGCGTTTAATCCGGGCGGCGCGGTGGCCGCAGCGGCGATCATGTACCTTCTGCTGGCAGTCGTAATGGGACTGGTGCAGCGATTCCTGAATCCGCCGCTGTGGCTGATGACGATTGTCTTCGTGCCGTTGACACTGGTGGTGGTGTGGTTGGGAACGACGATTTCGACGCTGCTGATTCTCGATGTCAAGGTCTGGGGGATTCTGATCCTGATCTATTGCGCAGTCGCGTCGGTGGTGCCGGTGTGGTCGCTGCTGCAGCCGCGCGGATATTTGGGCGGATTTATCTTGTATATGGCGTTGGCGTTGGGTGTGGTCGGGCTGCTGTTCGGGGGTTACGAAATCAAACAGGAAGCGTTCCGGTCGTGGGATGTCGGCGGGATGACCGGCGCGCTCTTTCCGTTCCTGTTCGTGACGATTGCCTGCGGCGCGTGTTCGGGATTCCACGGATTGGTATGCACCGGCACGACATCAAAGCAGATCGCCAAGGAATCACACATGCAACCGGTGGGGTTCGGCGCGATGTTGGCGGAGGGATTTGTCGCCCTGATCGCCCTAGGCACGATTATGATCGTCGGCGCGGATGTGGTCAAGGGACTGAAACCGGGGACGATTTATGGCAACGGCATCGGCGAATTCATGACGCTGATTATCGGTAAGCAGCACTTGAACTTCGCGATTACGTTCGGCGCGATGGCGTTTTCGACATTTGTGTTCGATACGCTGGACGTGTGCACGCGGCTGACGCGGTATATTTTCCAGGAGTTGACCGGCTGGCATTCGACGATCGGGGGAATGGTCGGCACGGTGTCGGTGCTGGTGTTGCCGGTGTACTTCATCGCGTTCGCACCGGAGGGATCGTGGGTGAAGTTTTGGACGCTATTCGGCTCGTCGAACCAGTTGCTGGCGGGTTTGACGCTGCTGACAATCACGGTCTGGCTGCATCAGGCACGCAAGCGGATCGCGTTCACGCTGCTACCGATGCTCTTCGTCCTGACCATCACATTGTGGTCAATGATCAAGCTGACAATTGCCAACTTCCGGAGCGCAGTGGGGTTTGACACAGCGATGATCAATGCGGTTTTTGCGGGGCTATTGATTCTGTTCGCGATATTTCTGGTGGCGACGGCTTTGGTCCGAAATCGGACGTCCGCTCGCCGCTCCTGATGCTGTCGACTAGTCACTATCCAATTGACAATATCGCCGGATGTTCCAATATTGAGGCATAAGGATCTCTGAAACCGCAAACCGGGGTTGCATATGGATCTCGGAGATCGAGATGCGATGCCAGTCTAATCATGTGCTTCTTGTACTGCTTCTCATTGTCGGATGCGACTTGCTTTCAGAAGCCAACCTATGCGGGCAAGCTCCGCCTGATTCCGTGGTTGTGCAGGTTGTCAACTCCTTCAGTATGGCAGGGAGGTCCGGGTACACTCGCATAACGATCAGGAGCACAGATAATCTGGTCGGAATCTCTATTCCCCTTAGAATCGAAGACCCAAGACTGATTATCGATTCGGTTTCTACCGCCAGTTCAATTGCCGGACCTTACGTGAACTGGATGATCCTCTTTTCGGAGACTGAGCGCTGCGGTCCCATACGAGCCGTCCCGCAGTTCAGTCTGCAGGAATTCCTATCCAGAACTGGCGAGCTATTTCGGGTTCACTGGCACATTCGGCCGGAAGCGATTGGTGGCATTGCCGAAGTCGACACTTGCCATTATCCGGCCTACGTCGGTTCGAACGACACAATCTATGAGACGATCAACGCTGCCGGATTGGAGGGTTTCAGCTTTCATTGCTCGTTTATTCCCGGCACCATCCAGTTCAGCCGCTACGCATGCGGGGAGGTAGGTGGCCTCAACATCCAGAGTTTAGGCAATGCAGTATACTTTCTTGACTTCATATTTGGCGGCGGTCCATCTCCTTTGGACGAATCCTATGGCGATCTTAACTGTGATCAGGCGGTAACCATCAGCGATGTCGTGTACCTCATCGAGTTTCTCTTCAACGACGGACCAGGGCCCTGTGCAGAGTGCCCTCCTCATTGACGTAGGTGAATACTTCTGAAAACATGAGACTCCTGGCCATTCTCAAGTGCTTACCTGCCGGTCGTGCCATCTGACATAGATCGAGACCCCGTGACTTGCTGCGATCTTCTTGAGAGTCGCGATGTAGGTGTATCCCTGACTTTCCGTCAACCCCAAGAAACAAGGCGGGCCGAGTATCGACCCGCCGGTAAAGCGCAGAATCAGTGGTACGAACGAGAGCTACTCGCTCTTGATCCGCATCATGTAGAACGAGCGATAGACGAACACCAGTGCGATCAGCGCGAAAATGCCGAAGAGCGCCAGGCGCGTGGAGTGCGGCAGCTCGATGGCCAGCTCCACGGCCAGGACACCGAACAGCGTCGTGAACTTGATGACGGGGTTCATCGCCACCGACGACGTATCCTTGAACGGATCGCCGACGGTGTCGCCGACCACGGTGGCCGCGTGCAACGGAGTGCCCTTCTCGCGCAACTCGGTCTCGACGATCTTCTTCGCGTTGTCCCAGGCGCCGCCGGCGTTGGCCATGAAGATAGCCTGATACAGGCCGAAAATGGCGATTGAGATCAGATAGGCAATGAAGAAGTATTCGTTGATGCAGGCAAAGGCGAGGGTCGTGAAAAACACCGTGATGAAGATGTTGAACATGCCTTTCTGCGCATACTGCGTGCAGATTTCTACAACCTTTTTGCTGTCCTTGACTGAAGCCTTCTGGGCTCCGGAATCAAGTCGAATGTTTGCCTTAATGAACTCGACCGCGCGGTAGGCGCCGGTCGAAACGGCCTGAGTCGAGGCGCCAGTGAACCAGTAGATAATGGCACCGCCGGCGATGAGGCCGAGAAGGAAGGGGGCATTGAGCAGGGAGAAGTAGTACCCGGCGGCGTTCAGCATTTCGCGAATCTGCCCGATGGAAGTAATCTCGACATGCGCACCGCTGAGCCGTTGCGAAAGCAACACTATTATCGAGAAAATCAACGTGGTTGCGCCGACGACGGCCGTGCCGATCAGCACCGGCTTGGCAGTGGCTTTGAAGGTGTTGCCGGCGCCGTCATTTTCCTCGAGGCAGAGTTTGGCGCGTTCGAAATTCGGAGTGAAGCCGAAATCCTTCTTGATTTCATCCTTGATGCCCGGCAGGGTCTCGATCGTCGAGAGTTCGTAGACCGACTGGGCATTATCGGTGACCGGGCCGTAGGAGTCGACGGCAATCGTTACCGGGCCCATACCGAGGAAACCGAAGGCAACCAGACCGAACGCAAAGACGGCCTCGGCGGCCATAATATTGCCCAGACCCCAGGTGCTGACGCCCCAGGCGATGGCCATCAAAGCGATAATCGTCAGGCCCATCCAGTAGGCGCTGAAGTTGCCGGCGACGAAACCGGAAAGGATGTTGAGCGAGGGGCCCCCCTCTCTGGATGCGGTGACGACCTCCTGGACATGGCGCGACTTGGTTGAAGTAAAGATTTTGACGAGTTCCGGAATCACTGCGCCGGCAAGGGTGCCGCAGGAAATGATGGAGGCGAGCTTCCACCAAAGGGTGGAGTCACCGCCAAGATTCGGGATCATCAAATAGGAAATCGCGTAGGTCACGATAATCGAGATGATCGACGTAATCCAGACCAGCGAGGTCAGCGGCGCTTCAAAATTGAAGCTCGCGGCATTACCGTACTTGGCTTTGGCGATCGCGCCGTTGATCCAGTAGGAGACAATGCTGGTGACGATCATCATGACGCGCATGGCAAAGATCCAGACCAGCAATTGTACCTGCAGCGCCTGATCGAAGACGGCGAGCAAGATGAAGGTGATCAACGCGACGCCGGTCACGCCGTAGGTTTCGAAGCCGTCCGCCGTGGGACCAACCGAGTCGCCGGCGTTGTCACCGGTACAGTCGGCAATCACGCCGGGATTGCGGGCGTCGTCTTCCTTGATGTTGAAGACGATCTTCATCAGGTCGGAGCCGATATCGGCGATCTTGGTAAAGATACCGCCGGCGATACGCAGCGCGGCAGCGCCGAGGGACTCACCGACAGCAAAGCCGATGAAGCAATAGCCGGCGAGGTGGCCCGGCACGAACAACAGGATTGCCAGCATGATGATCAGCTCGATCGAGATCAGCAGGGTGCCGACACTGATACCGGCGCGGAGCGGAATCGCATAGGTCGGGAAGGCCGAACCGGTTAGGGAGGCAAAAGCTGACCGCGAGTTGGCAAAGGTATTGATCCGGATACCGAACCAGGCGACGGTGTAAGAACCGCCGATGCCGATGAGACTGAACAGTATGATGATCGCCAAGTTGGCGGCGCCGACGGGGCGCAACCAGCCGAAATAGACGACCATAATGACGGCAATGAACGCCCAGAGAATCAGAATGAAGCGCCCCTGGGTCAACAGGTAAGTCTTACAAGTCTCGTAGATGAGTTCCGAGATCTCGGCCATCGACTTGTGCACGGGGAGCCCTTTCAAGCCGCGGAAAGCAAACCAGCCGAAGAGCATACCGAGGAAGCACACGACGATGCCAATGAGCAGCAGATTGTGGCCGGTCATCCCGAAAAAGCTCTGGGAGGTGAGATCCGGGACTTCGATGTCCGCCTCGCTGGCCAGGAGCTGCGGGGCCAAGGCCATCATCAGCGTCAACAACAGCAACAAGCGGCTGATCATCCCCCCAAACTTGAACCGTCCTTTCATTAGATCCTCAATGTTAAGAAGTTAACTACAACCAACGACTATCAACAAACCTGAGCTTCGGGTGAACGCGAGCGCCGGCACGGAATATCGCAAGCGGCGGTCTTCATTCAGGCGAATTGGCGGGGAATATATGTCAACGAGTCGGACTTAGCCACACAAAACTGCACCGCCGTTGACATTCAGGATTTCTCCGGTCATGAATGTGGACAAGTCGGATGCAAGAAAGAGAATTGGGCCGGCGATCTCATCGGCAGTGGCGGCACGACCCATCGGGATCAAGCGGAGGTATTTCTCGGCATCGGGACCGACAAGATCGGCGTGACTCATGTCGGTGTCGACCCAGCCGGGTGCCACGCAGTTAACGCGGATGTTGAACGGCGCCAGCTCGGGTGCCAGTGATTTGGTCAAGCTGATGATGGCGCCTTTGGTGGCGGCATAATGGGAATGGAACGCCTCACCCCGTTGACCGGCGGTGGAAGAGACAAAGATAATGTTACCGGACTTGCGCTGCTTCAGATGCGGTGCCAGGGCGATGGTGGGGAAGAAGACACCCTTGAGATTAATGTCAATCATCTCGTTGAGTTGTCCTTCGGTCATCGTGTCGATAGCGGCTTCTTTCCAGATGCCGGCATTGTTAACAAGGATATCGATATGGCCGAATTGTGAGAGTCCGAAGGCGATTAGAGCTTCGGCCTCCGGTCGCTGACCGACGTCGGCGCGAAAGGAGAGGATACGCGGACCAAACTGGCTGGCCTGCTGGACGACCTCGGCGGCGGCGAGTTCATTGCTGCGGTAGTTCACAACGACGTGGCAGCCGGCCCGGGCAAACAAGACAGCGGCCGCCCGGCCGATGCCGCGCGAGGCGCCGGTAATAACGGCAGTTTTGTTCTTGAGTGAGATCACGATCTTCCTCCACTTCCATTCGGTGCGACAAATCACCCGGTGCGGGAAGATAGGGATTCCGAGAGAAATGGGAAGTGAGAAAGACGAGGGCGGGCCACAGAAAACCAAACCGCCGGGGATTTCTCCCCGGCGATTGGCCGATCGGTATTATGACGCGGCTATGCCGCGCAAGATGCCTGAGCGATTACCAGCCGCGACGTCCGCCGCCGCCGCCGCGATTGCCGCCGCCGCTGCGACCGCCACCGCCGCCGCCACCCATGCGCGGGTTGTCGGTGCGGGGACGAGCTTCGGAGACGTTCAACGTGCGACCGCCAAGTTCCTTGCCGTTCATGCCGTTAATGGCGGCAATCCCTTCCGCCTTGTTCGACATTTCCACGAACGCAAATCCGCGGGGTTCGCCCGAGAACTTGTCGGTAATGATCGAAGCTTTGGTGACTTGGCCGAACGCTTCGAAAGCGGTCCGGAGTTCTTGTTCGGATGTCTGATGCGACAGGTTTCCGACGTAGATATTCATTCTCTACTCCTGATTTGCCGGAAGATCGGTCGGCCAATCCTGGACGGTCCAATTTCCAGCGGGTAAAAGCGCACGATTGCGCATTGATCTCCGGATTAACACTCTCTCAAGGGGCAAGCTGTCTCAGTTTGAACTTGAAGTGATATAATGGCGGAGCCTCATGATTTCAATGCATTATACGCAACCGAGTGCTGAAAACCACCAGCTTTTTTTGGCTATTTTTTTGACCACTTCCTGAGGGCGGATGCAACCGCGGTCGCTGGGGGGCGTAACAGGAATATCTTGGAACTGCACAGAAAGGAGCAACCAGTGGCGGAGACGAACGACTTCGGCACGATTGAGTGGCATGATCTTACGGTGGATGATGCCGATCGGGTACGTGACTTCTACCAGGCGGTGGTGGGCTGGACACCGGCGCCAGTGGACATGGGCGGCTATTCTGACTACTCGATGATGCTGCCTGATGGCGAGGTGGCGGCGGGCGGAATCTGCCACCGGCGCGGCCAGAATGCTCAGATCCCCTCGCAGTGGCTAATGTATATCCGGGTGACCGACCTGGACCAGAGTGTTGCTGCTTGTAGTGCCGCCGGTGGCAAGGTGATCCTCGGACCCAGAAACATGGGCGAAGACATGCGTTATTGCGTAATCCAGGA
The DNA here is from genome assembly GCA_020853795.1 of Candidatus Zixiibacteriota bacterium. NCBI lineage: Bacteria > Pseudomonadati > Candidatus Zixiibacteriota > Candidatus Zixiibacteriota bacterium. Next base: position 41,623 of record JADYYF010000109.1, on the reverse strand, counting down.
TCCCGCGGGTGCGGTCTGCGCATTGTTTTGGAGGCGATAGCCAGCAGCAAGACTATTGACATTGACGGCGTCGGCGTTTAGCGTGATGCCAGAGCCTGAGCCCGACTTGGGCGCAGCGGGAAGAACAAACGAGAGGATGGGAAAATGAAGGGAAACAAGAAGGTCATCGCGAAGCTCAATGAATTGCTGCGCGACGAATTGACGGCAATCAATCAGTACATGGTCCATTCCGAGATGTGCGCGAACTGGGGCTACACGCGCTTGCACAACGAAATCGAGCGGCGCGCGATTACCGAGATGAAGCATGCCGAGAAGCACATCGCGCGAATCATTTTCCTGGAAGGCATTCCGGAAGTGAGCCGGCTGAACGATATGAAGATCGGCGCCAACGTGGAGCAGCAATTCAAGAACGACCTCAAAGACGAGATTGGCGCGGTCACATCGTACAACGACGGGGTCAAGATCGCTGCCGATGCCGGCGATAATGCCACGCGCGACATGCTGGAGTCGATCCTGGCCGACGAGGAAGATCACGTCGACTGGCTGGAAGCGCAGCTCGATCAGATCACGCAGATGGGGATTCAGAATTACCTGGCCCAGCAGGTCAAGGAGCCGTCGGCGTAGCGGCTGTCGACTTGAGCAGGCTGTCGATTGCGGCGACGCGATAGCCGATGGTGCGGCAGCGGGCGAATTGCTGTGCGGCCGTGACGGTGTCGCCGAGCCGCAGGGCCGCCCGTCCCAGTCTAAACGCGATCTCGATTTGATCGGGATAGATGCTGAGCATGCGGCGATAGTGCCCGATGAGCTTGGCGGTGTCGCCGCTGCGATCGAGTGAATCGGCCTCGATTGCCAGCAAGTGGTACTGCGCGTGAAGGTCGGTCGGCCGGCGCCGTATGATCGATGCGAAGATCTCTTTGGCGCGGGGTAAATTGCCGGTCTCGAAGTACACGCTCCCCAACATAGCCAGCAGTCGCAACCGTTCCTGCTCGCGAAGCGTTGCCCAGGATACTGTCGATTCAAGCAGGCGTCGCGCCGGACGCGCTTGTCCCGCCGCAACCAAGTAGCTCGCTAGTTCGTTCACCACGGCAAAATTCTTGATGCGGAGGGCCAGATCGACGGCGGAGTTGATTTGACGATCGGCGGCAGAGTTGTCGCTTCCGCCCTGTTGTTCGGCGCCGAGCAGGAGCAGAGATATGGCGGTGGCCGCTTCCTTGGGATCGTAAATCCGAATCAGCGAACTTGCCGATGGCGCGGCGATGGGTGACGTCGAGCGCGCAGGAACAACCTCGGTACGCGCGAGCAGACCGTCGGAGTGAAAGCCGGTGGCGCTCAGTACAACATCATCGACGACACGAAGCGGCTCACGTGAGAAGACCACTTCGCGCGGGGGCCGATCAGGATTGCGGGCGAGCGCGCGGGCGACCTCAATCGTCGATTTCAGGCTCTGGTCGCGGAAATATACACGCATCGAGTCGAGCGAAGGCAGTTGGGAGAAGACCAGTAGGTCAGCTCGTTCTTCCGCCACAATGTGATAATAAAGCGCGGGAAAGCCGGTGTAATCGGAGCCGTAGATCAGCACGCTGTTAGTCGGTGCGGCGGACAAAACGGCGCGGGCATAGTCGGCTGCGATTGTCCGATCGGCGAGGTTGCATTTGGGGAGATTGCCAACAAAACAAACTATTGCCAGTGCCAGCGCGCAAGTCGTGACGACGATCCGTGACCCTCGGGAGAATACAGCGAGTCGAGCAAGTAGTTCAGAAGTCCAAATTACCATTGCCACCAGAGTTGGCAGCAAGAACGGCTCGATGTCCGGAATCGTGTAGACAAAGCCAAGGGCGCAGTTCAACAATACGACAGCCAGCAAGGCCAGCGCCCAGGATCGGTTACGGCGGAACTGGAGCACAAATCCAATCGCCGCCAATGGCGCCAGCGGTAGGAACCATTCGCTCAGGAGGATACTCGCGAGCAGGCGCAGATCGGGAATTGCATCGGCGAGCGCTGGTGCGCTGAGATACTGGCGATAAAAATGTCCAGTGATGTGGTTCAGAGACTCGTTCAGGTTCGATAGGTCGCCCCAGCTGAGAAGCAGTGGATGGGCGGAGCGGATCGGCAGATATAGATAGAGTGTCAGCGGCAGCACCAGGAACAGAAAGGACAGAAACATGGTGCGCAGCGAAAGTCGGCGGCGAGCAGCGATATGTGTATGCAGCAGCACGGGTGCAAGCGTCAGCGCCGACAAGTGATTGGTGAGCGCAAGACCGAAGAGAAATGAGTGAAGCAGGAGCGGCTTCGCACTCGGACTCGGCAACGCGAAGTGAGCGGAGAGAAGTACAGCAACAATCAACAATGCGCCAAGCGCGTAGACTTCAAAGTGCGTCGCGGCACTCCAAGCGGTAACTCCGAAAGCCAGAAGCAGCGGCAGCAGCCCGGCAACGAAGGATCTCGAATCGCCAGTCGGAAATCGTTCGCGCAGGAGAGCCGCAAGCAAGGCACAGGCGGCGGCCATGCAGACTGCGGCCAGTCCATTCAACGCGACGATTGGTGATACAAAGCCGGCGCCGGCAACGACGACACGACCGAGGTTGGTCAGTAAGGGATATCCGGGCGGGTGGGCTATCTGCAGGCACGCGGCCGCGGTGGCTAACTCGCCGCTGTCCCCGGGATAGACCTCAGGGCAAAGCGTCCAGAAGTAGCCGATGGCGGCCAGCACGAATACAATCGCCGGCCCGAGCCACGGCAGGCGCGACAGCTGTTGCATGTGCGACAATTAACAGTGCTTGAGGCCGATTAGAGAAGCAGAAACTTCTACAGCCGGATTGGCAGCCGGATGGTAAAAGTTGTCCCGCGCCCGACCTGACTGTCCACGGTGATTTCGCCGTCGTGCTTCTTGATGATGTTATAGGAAATCGACAGGCCAAGCCCGGTGCCGACACCGACGCCTTTGGTTGTAAATCCGGGATCAAAGATACGCGGAAGATGTTGCGGCTGGATCCCGCTGCCGGAATCGGTGATCTTGATGTAAATCGAGTCACGGTCGCGCGAGGTGCTGACGACGATCTGCCCCTTGTCGCGAATCGCCTGAACGGCATTGACGAACAGGTTCATGAAGACCTGGTTGAGTTCGTTCGGGAAGCAAAGGATTTCCGGCAGGTCGCCGTAGTTGCGGACGACCTCGATGCGGTTCTTGAGTTCGTGGTGCAGCAGGGTCAGGGTAGTGTCCAGGCAATCGTGGACGTGCGCCTTCTGGAAATCCGACTCGTCCAGCCGCGCAAAACTCTTGAGGCTCCGGACAATGCGCGAGATCCGCTCGGAGGCCATCGTGGTGATTGCCGTATTCTCGTCAAGCGCGCCGAGCGCCTTGTGAATCTGCGGATCGTTGAGGAGTGTCTGGGCCTCCGGCAAGCGGGCTGCGCGTTCGCGCAGGAGCGTGATCGCGCGGCGGGTGTTGTCGGCGGCAGAGTTGACGGCACCCACTGGGTTGTTGATCTCGTGGGCGACGCCGGCGACCAGTTGACCCAACGAAGCCATTTTCTCGCGCATTACCAATTGCTGTTGCGTTTCCTGCAGTTGTTTCAGCGTCATCTCCAGGTCGAGATTCTGCCGGCGCAATGCCTCCTCTTGCTGGACAGTTTTGGCGCGGGCATCCCGCAGCGAACTAGTCATCCGGTTGAAGGAATGAGCCAGCCGGCCGATTTCATCACCGCTGACTCGGTCGATGCGAATGTCGAGATCGCCCTCGGCCACCTTGACAGCGGCATTGGAGAGGAGCTTAACCGGCTTTGTGATCAGCTTGACGAAAACGAGCACCAACAGCACCGCCAGGGCCAGAGTCAGCAGCAAGAGCGTGATGGTGGCATGGCGGGCGCGCTGGAAGGCCTCCTCCGCGCGCTTGGCTGCCGCATAGGGATCCTCGGTGTTGATGCGGACGACCTCGTGAAGCGCATCGCGCAGTCGCTCGAAGACGGTGCGCATTTCGCCGTTGAGCAAGGAGACTCCGAAACCGGGGCGGCCGGTCAACACCAGACTGGCAAAATCGAAACTGAGATCGAGGTATTGATCCCAACTGTCGCCGAATTGCTGATAAGAAGCGCGTTCGCGTTCAGAGTAAAGGCCCTTGGTGACAGCCTCGTCACGCAGCCGCTCGTAGTTGTCGATAGCGGCGTCGATTTTGTCAATGAGTTCTGAAGCCTGGAGGAGTTCGCGACTGCGCGTCAGGGAGTCTTCGGTGACAGCGATTTGCAGTTGGCTTTGGCGCAGATCGGTGACATAGAGATTGAGTTCGGAAATCGTCAGTGCACGCGGGAGCCAGCTGCGGGTGATCTCTTCGACGTCCGTGCTGAGGTCGCCGAGGTTCTTGAGCGAGATGGCGTTGGCACCCGCGAGCGTGACGGCGATGATGCCGAAGGCGATCGCCTGTTTGGCGCCGATCTTGAGATCTCTGAATCGCATCGAAAGTGCGGCTATCCGGGCGGCCGGACACCGGCAGGGAGGCGGTCAACCGTGCTCATCGCTCGGCAGTCTTCTTTTTCTCGTCGGACTCGATAATGGCCAGGGTCTTAACGGTGTCGTTGATCGAATCGACCGAGATGAAACCAATGGCGCCGGGAGTCTTGGCGACGCGCTCGATCATCTCGTGTTCGGTCTCAACCGCCTCCGGAGGAGCGCCTTCACCGGACAGAAGTTTCTTGAGCCAAAGCGATTTCATGCGCGACGGGGTCTTGCCGAGATGGCGATAAAACAGCTCTTTCGTCTCGTTGTTGATCTTGAGGTCGTGGACCACGATTGGGCGGCCGTTGCTCCAATTGCGCAAATCGCCGGAGTAGATATCGAGTAGTTGCATCTTGTCAACCGCATCCACCGGCACCGATTTGTTGGCGATGACTGCCACGGAATCGGCGAAAGCGCGGGGGACCAGCAAAGCCAGCAAGATGCCCAGCCCCAGGCCGGCGGCGAGAATCCTCCCTGTCCAACGAAGTCGCGTCATCTTATAACACCACCGAAAGTCCCATGGCAAAGTAGTATTGGTCGGACTCATTGTGGATGGTTGGGGTCTCGACCTCCTGACGCACCGGCGCCGCCTGCAGCTTGATCACGATATTGTCGTCCAGATTCAGCGACGCTCCGCCGCCGATGGCGCGGAAGAAGTAGTCGACGTCGTAATAGGACCGATAGGCGCCGTTGAGGCCGATTTCCTCCTCGAAACCGAACTGCTCTTCCTTAACATACCAGTAGCTGGCATAGAGCTTCAATGCCGAGATCGGCTCATAGAAGAGCGTCGCGTAGTAGAAGCGGAGATCGACGCTGAGGTCGGAGTCGTTTTCGTCGTAATTGACGCGGATAAACTCGCTCTCCAACGAGAAATTGCGCAGGGAATAGCGGAAATCGCCGCCGAGACGAACACGCGGCACTTGCAGGAATTTCTGTTTGTCCTCGCCGATCAGCGAATTGATTTCTTTGGGGAAGTCGTAGCGATCGTAGGTCGCCGAAACGCCGAGACCGAACTCGCCCGCGCGCAACCCGACGCGGCTGCCGACCAGAAAGCTGGCGGTGGTATCAACTCCAGTCTGACCGTATTCCTGATTGGAATTGATGTTGGGGCTGTTGCCGAGATAAACTGCGTAATCGAATTTGGCCACGCCTTTGGGGATATATCCATAGGCCTGGATGTAGGCGCGTGCCGGCAGATATTCCTCGACACGGATGATTTCGTTAAACGACGATTCATACACTAATGGTCGGATAACATACGCGAGTAACGGAGTGCGATTCTTGATGTCGTTCAAGTAGTTAAAGGTCGGCGTTTGAAGTCCTACGCGAAGATTGAGGCGCGGATCAAAATGCCAGCGCAGCCAAGCCTCTTCAATCGAAAAAGATCCCCATTGCTTTCCCGACGAGAAATTGTTGAGGACTTCAAAGTTGGCAAACGCGGTCGCCTTACTGCCGAGATCGCGTTGGAGAAACATGTTAAGTTGCTGCATGCTGAAAGACTTCTGAACCCGATCGGATTCGGCGTCCTTCGCGTGGAGGTATGAGGTTTGGAAATACCCGAACATCCGCAGGTTGGAGTCGCCGATCTGCGCCCGCGCGACGGCCGGCAACAGAAGCGAAATGCCCAATCCGAGCCGTAAGAGCTGTGAGTGCACACTAAGCATAAGTTAGTAAAGGTTATGGGAAAGCGGAGCTTGGCGCAAGGATTTTTCAACGTGAGCAGGCCAGAAAATTCGAGTCCTCGCTCAGAACGGGGAGCGCACGAGTCGAATTTCTTCGGTCTCATCCCAGCTGCCGGCCCATTCCTGGTTTTCGTACGGATCATGGAAAAGGTCTTTAACCTCTGTACGGCTGCGGACCAGGCCGACATCGGAATAGTATTGCGTTCGAGTGATGGTGCTGATGCTCTCCCAAAGCCAGGCCACCGCGTAGCAATCGTACTTGCCGGCGGGAACAGACTGTTCGCCGATGCCGATGACCGATTTGTAGATTGGGCCGATGTCAGAATAGCCGTTGGTTAGCTCCCATTGGATGCCTTCGCGCAGCGGATACTCGAGGACCTTATAGGTGCGCGTCGCGCTCGGGCCGGCGCCGGCGACAGGTTTGAGCGAGAATACGGAAAGTCCGGGGCCGGAACCAAGATCAGGGTATTGCCAGAAGCCGTCGCCGGAGTTTGCATACCAGCTATAGGCTTGACTGATGAGCGTGGTAGCTTCAGTGACAACTTCGTGGAATTCATAGATGACCACGCCGGCCTCGATCGTGTCCACGTTAGTGATCGACAGAGTAATATTCCAGTGCATGATTGAATCGGCCGGATGCCAGAAGGTGGTATCGTAGTATGGGCGGAAGTTGTATTTCTGACGCGTGAGGTCGTACTGCCAACTCAGACCCAACGCGAGCGGATAGCGCAAGTCGCCGTTGCAGTTGAGGGTGCACTCATCGCCGGAACACGAGAGAGTCAGAAGCGTCCCGACAGCCGCCAGGAGCAGAATTGCAATTCGGAAAGGCGCACCAGACATCAGTTCCTCCCTTACAGCTTGACGTGACGACGAGTGATTATACAGTGCGGGCGCGTGGCCGCACAATCAAATTGAAGAGCAAAGGCCTTCCCGCGCTCTTGCGAGCGCGGGAAGAACCAGCGGAATGGATAAGGGACGGTTATTGAACCGGGAAGTAGCCGACTTCCGAGACGATCTTCTGACCTTCGGCGGAGAGAACGAAGTCGACGAAAGTTTTCATATCGCCGCTCGGCTTGTTGCGCAGATACCAGAACAGATAGCGCGACAGCGGATAGGCGCCACTCTTGACATGTTCGAGATCAGGCTTGAACGCCGGCGACTGCGCGTCAGCTTTGAGGGCGCAATACTTGACGCCCTTGGCATAGGCGGCGCCGCCATAGCCGATGCCGTTCTTGTCCTTGGCGACCGCGTTGACGATGGCTGCCGTGCCGGGAAGAGTCTGGACTTGCGGCGCGAAGTCCTCACCCTTGAGGACCTCGTCCTTGAAGTAGACGTAAGTGCCGGAGCTGTTCTCGCGGCCGTAGACGATGATGCGCGCATCCTCGCCGCCGAGTTCCTTCCAGTTGGTGATTTCACCGGAGTAGACGGCGGCCAGTTGCTTGATAGTCAGTTCGCTAACCGGATTGGCTTCGTTCAAGTAGACGGTCAGTCCATCGCGGGCCACCGGGATTTCGACGCCGGTGGTGTTGAACCGGCTCTTCAGACTCTGCTGCTCTTTCGGCTTGATCGGCCGTGAGGCTTCGCAGATGTCGGTGGTGCCGTTGATGAGCGCGGCGAAGCCGACACCCGAGCCGCCGCCTGTGACCTGGACTACGGTTTCCGGGTGACTGGCCATGAAGGCCTCGGCCCAGCGCTGTCCGAGAATGACCATCGTGTCGGAACCTTTGACGGTAAGGCGTTCTCCGGCGCCGGCCATGGCGGCAAAGAGCGCGACGATTCCGAGCGTGAGGATGATAATCTTGCCGAATGAATTCAGGTTATGCATATCGTTTGTCCTTTCCTAAATCGCGAACTGAAACTGCAGGGTGAATCGGTTGTCCTTGACGTCGCCGTCAGACTTGGAGAAGAGCGAGCCGTCCTTGAGCGTCCGCGGCATATCGTACGCGGCGGAGATGCGGACATTGCCGTCCCAGTAGTAGTGCAACACCATTGAGAGCGTGCCGACGGCATCGTTGATATTGGCCGGCGTCAGGCTCTTGTAGTCGTTGTGAACGTTCGGATCAAAGAAGTCGTAACGCACCGCGGCGCCAAACTTGGTACCGATACTCTGCGACAGCCAGAGATACCAGCCCTTGCTCACGGCAGACAGGTCGGCGGCGCCGCTGGCGTAATCTTCGGCATAGTAGAACTCGGCCCGCGCGCTCGATCCGCCGATCGGCAGGATTTCGAAGTAAGTCTGCGCATCCAGCCCGTAACGAATCTTGTCTTTTTCGACGGCGGCGGTTGCGGCTTTGGCGGCTACCGGTGGAGTGGTAGTGATTTCGCCGGCGTCGATCGTGCCATTGCCGTTGGCGTCGTACCAGACCGTGCGGCCGGGAACTTCCGCGACCGGTGCCGATCCGGGTGTGTAGGTCTCGCCCCAATAACCGGAAACGCCAACATCAACCCGACCGAAGCTGGCCTTGACCCGCCCGATCAGATCCTTCTGTTTGGTCGGGTCAAACCAGGTGAAAGTTGAGTTCTCGATGCCGTAACCCTGGACGAGTCCGATATTCGCCGACAAGCGGCGCGGTGCAGTCCAGGCGAAGTTGACACCGCGGTCACGCTCGCCGCGGAAGAGCCGATTCTCCGCGAGGCTGCGCTCGGGGAAGTCACGGACCGACGAGGAAAGTTCGATCTCGTAGCCGAAGGGGTAGTTAAATTGGCCGACGGTCAACTGGAAGTTGTGTTCGCGATGGAGCTTGGTCAACTCGATGTAGGCTTCCTTCATCGAAATCGTATTGCGCGAGCCGTCAAAGTAGATGACGTATTTGCTCCAGTCGCTGGGTTGAAAGGTGAATTTGACGCGGCCGCGACGGATGTAGAAATTGTTGGCATTGAGATTCTTGGTGGCATCATAACCGCCCGCGACACCGGAGCGGGAAGAGTCGTTGTACTCAAAGCGCGCCTGGACGTAGCCGGAGACTTTGAGTTTCTTGAGAATGCCGACATCGGTAGACATGACGGCCATCGTCTCGGCCATACCGTCCACGCGCTCTTTGAGTTCCTGTTGCCCGGCTTTGAGACTGTCCTCCGCGGTCGCGGCGCGAAGCGTGGCGCCGACAGCCATCATAAGGACGATAACGAAAACGAATGTTCTTGTTCGCTGCATGCGAATCCTCCATTTACGCCTGAAAGAAATGGACCAGGTCCTTACCCTCGAATGAGAATGAAATCGGATTTGGATCATCGGTTAAGTGTCGCTTGAAGCCTCCCCGGTACGCGCTGTGCTGCGGCAATGAGATTTATGTATCCGTTGGTGCTGATTACCGTATAATATCCCCGACTATGGATTGCGTTGCGTGCGGACAACCGCTGATCACGTGCGAGTACGAACAACTGGAGATCGACTATTGCACTTCCTGTGGCGGCATCTGGCTGGATCATGGTGAACTCTCGCTGATTTTGAATGATGCCGGAGCCAGCGAGGGGCAACTGCTGGCGCTGGGCGGCGAAAGTGCGGCAATGGCCAGCCGGCGCAAGTGTCCGATCTGCCGCAAGAAAATGGAGCAGGTTGGTTTCGCCGGCGGCGGCGGTCCGACGCTGGATCGGTGCGTGCGCGGTCATGGAATCTGGTTTGACCGCGGGGAGTTGGAAACAGTCATCACGCGGCTCGATCCGGCAGTACGGGAGTTGATATCGTCACGGCTTCGCTCCATATTCACCCGATAGTACGAGCGCAAGATTATCGGTCTGATTAGTTGAATGTTAAAATTGTGTTAAGACACAGAGGACGAGAAAGGAAGCGACAATGCTCGGGTTCTTAGTGTTGGTCGGTCTCATCGTTGTGATCGTGGTCTGGCTGGTCGGGATGTACAACGGCCTGGTCGGACTGCGCAATGCGGTCAAGAATGCCTGGTCGCAGATTGATGTGCAGTTGAAACGGCGCCACGATCTGATCCCCAATCTGGTGGAAACGGCCAAAGGATACATGAAGCATGAGCGCGAAACGCTGCAGGCGATTACCGACGCCCGCAGCCGCGCGATGGGCGCCGGGACCGTTGGCGAGAAGGCACAGGCTGAAAGCGCTCTGAGCGGAGCGATCAGCAAGTTTATGCTGGTGGTCGAGAATTATCCCGACCTGAAAGCCAACCAGAACTTTCTCGCGTTGCAGGAGGAGTTGACGTCGACGGAAAACAAAATCGCTTTCAGCCGGCAGGCATATAACGATGCGGTGATGACCTACAATAACAAGACGCAGATGTTCCCCTCGAACATCATTGCCGGCATGTTTAATTTCCAGGCCAGCGAGTTCTTCCAGGTGGAGGACGCGGCCGAACGCAAGACGCCGAAGGTGGACTTCTCTTAAGTTGAAACGCGGGCAAACTGGAACGAGAAAGTCCTAAGGGATGTGGGAACTGATTGCCCAGAATCGCCGCCGCTCGTGGTGGTTGTTTCTTGCGATGGGGGCGTTGCTGATCGGGTTGGGCTACGCGATCGGCGCCACGTACGCGCCACCGAACGGCGGTGTTGGCGGCATGATCGTGGCCGGAATCGTCTGGCTGGTGTTGTCGCTGATCAGCTACAGCAGCGGTGCGTCGATCATGCTCAATTCGGTGGGGGCCAAGGAAGTCACCCCGGACATTCACCCGCAGTTGTTCAATGTCGTCGAAGAAATGAAAATCGCGGCGGCGCTCCCGAAGATGCCCAAAGTCTATGTTATTGACAGCCCGGCGCTGAATGCTTTCGCCACGGGGATGAAGCCGGAGAACAGCGCGATTGCCGTAACGGCCGGCCTGCTTTCGCGGATGAATCGCGATGAGTTGCAGGGCGTCGTGGCGCATGAGACCGGGCATATCACCAACCGCGACGTGCAGTTTGTCACCTTCGCGGGCGTGATGCTGGGTGCGATCGTGATCATCTCAGAGATCTTCCTGCGCGGATTGTGGTACTCCGGCGGCAGCGGCCGTCGCCTTGGCTCGAGTCGCGGCAAGAGCGGCGGTCAAGGGGGCGCCATCATCGCCGTGGCGGCGGTGGTGTTGGCGATCCTGGCGCCGATTATGGCGCGGCTGCTGTATTTTGCGATCTCGCGACGGCGGGAGTATCTGGCGGATGCCACGGCTGTGCGGTTGACGCGCTACCCGGAAGGGCTGGCATCGGCATTAGAGAAGATCGCAAATTCTACCGAAGACCTGCCAAAGGTCAACAAGGCGATCGCGCCGATGTTCATCGCGAATCCGCTGAAGCGGGCGGGGGCAAAGCTCTCGGATCTGACCAGCACGCATCCGCCCATCTCGCAGCGCATTCGCATCCTGCGTTCGATTGCCGGCGGCTCCGGGTATCTTGAGTACCAGAGCGCTTTCAATGCCGTGCGCGGTAAAGGAGAACGAATCCTTCCCAACTCGGCTTTGGATCAAAACGAAGCTGTGCCGATTCGACCGCCTGCGGCCGAGCCGAAGCCGTCTGGACAGCGGCGCGATGTCAATGACATCGTCCGCGCGGTGAACGGATTCCTGTTCCTGAACTGCGCTTGCGGCCTGAAGATGAAAGTACCGCCGGAGTACCAGAAGCCGACGGTGACCTGTCCGCGCTGCGGAACGGTGAATCAGATTCCGACCGCCGAGTTGGCGGCGGTAGCGGCTGTACTGGAAACCCAGCGAGCGGGCGCCGCGCCAGAGCAACCGGGCCAGGTCTATCGACGGCGCGGGAGCGGTTGGGAGTCGTTTCGCTGTGGCTGTGGCCGAACTCTGCAACTCTCGCCGGCGTTTGCCGGCGATCAGATCACCTGTTCGAATTGCGGACGGGTTACTGCGATTGAAGACACTAAGGACGCTTGAAGCCAAAAATCCCCAAAACTACCGGAGCTGCCAACAAGACGAATATCCAAAGACCGTAACGCATGTAGGCGTTCCAGGGGACGGCTGTCGTCAGATACGATTCGGATGGCTGCACCAGGTTGTAGTGCACCTTGATCGCTTTGCCGGGAGGATAGTCGGAGATCAGCGTCCGCGCCGCGTCGAGACGTTTGGCGGCATTGCCGAAACCGGGAGTGCCAAGGTCGCTGGCGCCGGAATAATTCGAGTCGGCAACTGTGTAATTGTATTTAACGACCGGTACGATGGCTTTCTCGCCGGCGATGTGGGCATCGGTAACCACGCCGTGTGCCTGGGGCCAACTGCGGCGGGCACGCAACTGAGCCAACTCCTGCGCCTCGAAAGAACCGGCGACGGCACCGAGCAAGATCATGACCAGCGCGAGCGTAATGACGAGGGGACGGACTGCGCGTCGCCGGCGACGGGCGCGGACAGTCAAGGCGATGACGGCGGTGACGGCGCCGATGGCAAGAGCGATGATTATTCTGGTCATGTGCAACACTCTCCTGATGAATGAAGCTAAACGCGCGACACTCGCAAACGCAAACAGATTTGCCGGTCGCTGCGAATTCGTTGACTTTTGCGGTCGTTTCCGTATTATTCCGCACGCTGAATGGGCATGTTCAAGAAGATTCTCATAGCGAATCGCGGCGAAATCGCGATTCGGATAGTTCGCGGTTGTCGCTTGCTCGGAATCAAGAACGTCGTCGTGTTCTCGGAGGCCGACCACGCGGCGCTACACGTGCGGATGGCGGATGAAGCCTACCTGATCGGCCCGGCGCCGGCGACGCAAAGCTATCTGGTAATGGAACGATTGATTGAGGTTGCCCGCAAGTCCGGTGCGGATGCCATCCATCCGGGTTATGGATTCTTGGCCGAGAATGCGCAGTTCGCGCAGGTGGTCCAGGATGCGGGATTGACCTTCATCGGCCCACCGCCCCAGGCAATTCGCCTGCTCGGCGACAAGTTGGAAGCGCGCAAGCTGGCCGAGAGCCATGGCGTGCCGACGGTGCCGGGTGGTCCCGTGAATGCGGCGGACTTGCCGGCAGCGAGGAAGCTGGCGTTGAAATGCGGCTACCCGGTTTTGGTGAAGGCCGTCGCCGGCGGCGGCGGCAAGGGAATGAGAATCGTGACTGGCGATGACGAACTGGAGAAGGCGTTAATTGCTTCCGGCAACGAGGCGCGATCGGCGTTCGGGGATGACCGCGTCTTCATCGAAAAATGTATCGTGCGGCCGCGGCATATTGAAATTCAGGTGGCTTGCGATGCTCATGGCAACGCCGTGTATCTCGGCGAACGCGAGTGCTCGATCCAGCGGCGTCATCAGAAATTGATCGAAGAGGCTCCCTCGGTGTTCGTCGACGACGACCTGCGCCGACGGATGGGCGAGACGGCTGTGGCGGCGGTAAGAGCGGCGGGCTATGCCAATGTCGGCACTGTGGAGTTCCTCGTCGATAAGGACAAGAACTTCTACTTCCTCGAAGTCAACACCCGACTGCAAGTGGAGCATCCGGTCACCGAGCTGGTGACGGGAATCGACCTCGTGGATGAACAAATCCGACTGGCGGCGGGTGAACCGTTGTCAATCCGGCAAGCAGACGTCAAGATCCGCGGCCATGCGATCGAATGCCGCATCTGCGCCGAGGACCACGCCAACGACTTCATTCCCAGCACCGGCAAGATCATCAGCTATCGGCAGCCCTCGGGGCCAGGAGTGCGCGTCGATTCCGGCGTGCGCCAGGATTCGGAAGTCACGCCATACTATGATTCGCTGATCTCGAAGCTCATAACCTACGGCGCGACGCGCCACGATGCGATCCGGCGGATGGCACAGGCGCTGGCTGAATATCGGATTGCGGGCGTTGTCACGAATATCGGCTTCCACGAGACAGTGATGCAGATGCCGGCCTTTCACCGCGGCGAACTGTCGACGAGTTACATCGCCGATAATTTTCCCAACGGCATCAGCAATGAAGAACGCGACCTCGAATTGGTGCAGGCGGCAGCGGTGGCGGCGGCCCTGCACGAGTACTACCAGTCCCAACGACTGAAGACGATTGCAGCCGGGACGAAGCCTTTCAGCGCCTGGGTTCAGAAAGCGCGGGAGGATTCACTGAGGCGGTTAGAGGGAGGGCGCTGGTGAGGTACATCGTCACGATCGGCGATCGGGAATTCGACGTCGACGTCAATGATGCCGCCAATGGACCCGTCGTCACACTGAACGGCAGAGCGCTGACGACCTCGATCGTGCGCGATCGAGATGACCACCGCTTCCTTCTGCTCCTGGACGCGAAAGCCTATGATGCGGAGGTGTTCGCGACTAACGGCGAGAAGTGCGTGCTGCTTCATGGCCGCGGGTTTGACTGCCGGATCGAAGATCAACGGCTGGTGGCGATCCGTAAAGCCGCCGGTGTCAAGATCGGCGCGGCGCGCAAGGAGCTGCATGCGCCAATGCCGGGATTGGTCGTGAAGATTCTGCATCGTGCCGGCGAAGTGATTAAGAAGGGGCAACCGCTACTGGTCGTGGAGGCGATGAAGATGGAGAACGAGCTCAAGTCGCCGACCGACGGTGTGATTGCCGAGGTCCATGCCGTGGCAGGAAGACCGGTAGAGAAGGGCGCACTGCTGGTCACTTTTGAGTCATAGGAAGCGAACGTGAACAACAAGAAATTTCTCAGACCGGAGGATCGTCGCGAATTCGATTATGCCCGGGATCTGGGAGATCCGGGCCAGTATCCATACACCCGCGGTGTGTATCCGGCGATGTATACCGAACGGCTATGGACAATGCGGCAGTATGCCGGGTATGCGACGGCAGCGGAATCGAATCAGCGCTATCGCTATCTCCTCGCGCAAGGTCAGACCGGACTGAGTGTCGCTTTCGACCTGCCGACGCAGATCGGTTACGATTCAGACGATCCGATGGCGGTCGGCGAGGTCGGACGGACCGGCGTGGCGATCGACACGCTGGCGGATTTCGAGACGCTGTTCGACGGCATCCCGCTCGACCGGGTGTCGACCTCGATGACGATCAACGCGACGGCGGCGATCCTGCTGTGCATGTACATCGCGGTGGCAAAGAAACAGGGCGTGGCGCCGGTGCAAATTACGGGCACCGTTCAGAATGACATCCTAAAGGAGTTCATCGCGCGCGGAACCTACATCTACCCGCCGCAACCGTCGCTGCGACTGGTGACCGACATCTTCGCCTATGCCGGCAATCACCTCCCACGCTACAACACGATTTCGATTTCCGGGTATCACATTCGCGAAGCCGGGGCAACGGCGATTCAGGAAGTGGCTTTCACTTTGGCGAACGGCATCGAGTATGTGAAACAAGCGCTGGCGGCGGAGCTGAATGTTGATGACTTCGCGCCGCGCCTGTCGTTCTTCTTCTGCGCGCAACAGAACCTGCTGGAGGAAGTGGCCAAGTTTCGGGCGGCGCGACGGCTGTGGGCGAGGATCATGAGAGAGCGTTTCGGCGCCCGCGACCCGCGCTCGTTGATGCTGCGTTTTCACACCCAGACAGCGGGCGTATCGCTGACGGCGCAGCAGCCGGAGGTCAATACCGTGCGCACGACACTGGAAGCATTGGCAGCAGTATTGGGCGGGACGCAGTCGTTGCACACGAACGCGCACGATGAAGCTCTGGCGTTGCCGACGGCGGCATCGGCACAACTCGCGCTGCGGATTCAGCAGGTGATCGGGTACGAAATCGGCATCAGTGAAGCCGTTGATCCGCTGGCCGGGAGTTACGTCGTCGAGGCCAAGACTGACGAGATTGAACACGGAGCCAACGAATACCTGACCAAGATCGATCGGATCGGTGGCGCGCTGCGGGCCATTGAGGAGGGTTTCTTTCAGCGCGAAATTCAGCGTTCGGCATATGAGTTTCAACTTGAGGTCGAGGCCCGGAAGCGCACTATTGTCGGCGTCAACAAGTTCAAGACTGATGACCGAGTGCAGGTGCCGCTGCAGAAGATCAGCGAGCAGTCACGCGAGGAGCAGATCGCGCGCCTGAAGCACGTCAAAGCAGAACGCGACAATCTGTGCGTGACGGCGGCGCTGACGCGGCTGGAGCAGGCGGCTACGACCACGGAGAACTTGATGCCGCTGATTCTGGACTGTGTCGAAGCGTATGCCTCCGTCGGCGAAATCTCCAATACACTGCGCCGGGCCTGGGGGGAATACAAAGAGACTGTGGTAGTATGACAAGTCCCGGGACAGGAATCTGGATGGGTTCTTGACCGTCAGGGCGACCCTCGCGGTCGCCCGTGGTTGGAAAGAATTGATGCCATGGCAAGACGAATCAGACACATTGCGATAGCGGTGAAAGACATCGAGAAGGCGCGGGCGCTCTTCTCGATGATTTCCGGAACGCCGGCCAGTGAAGCTCAGGAGGTGCCGGATCAGAGAGTGAAGGTGAGTTTCATCGACACCGGCGAAACAAAGATCGAGCTGATTCAGCCGACGGCAGGAAATGTCGGCGTAGCGAAGTTTCTGGAAAAGCGCGGGGAAGGACTTCATCATATCTGTCTGGAGGTCGACAACATCGAAGCGACCTTGACTGAATACAAACGGGAGGGAATTCGGTTGATCGACGAGCAACCGCGAGTCGGCGCGGAAGGCCACCGGGTGGCATTTGTGCATCCGCAGTCGACCGGGGGAGTGCTGGTCGAGGTGGAAGAAGCCGGACACTGACAACAGAGCAATAGTCAGCCTATAATAAGGCTCCACATTTTCAATCTTCACTGAAGTGCTTCCGAAAAAATCTTGACTTTGTGAAAAAAATCTCTACTTTCCCTGTACTCTTTGGGGCGGTTTGAGGCATGCCGGTCGCGGTTTGCCTGCGGGAGTTGAATGAGCAATTTTGAAGTCTATTTGCCCTTAGCCCTTCAGATTGTCGTCGCGATCATCATCGGACTGGTGATGTTCTTTGGGTCGTCCTTGTTTGGGCGAAGGACCTCCAGCCCGATTAAGGAAGATGCCTATGAGTGCGGAATCACCGCCGAAGGTGATGCGCGCGGGCGCTTTCCGGTGAAGTTCTTCCTGGTGGCCATTCTGTTTATCATCTTCGATCTGGAAACCGTGTTCCTGTATCCGTGGGCGGTCAGCTACAACAAGTTAGGTTTGTTCGGGTTGATCGAGATGGGTGTTTTCATCCTGATTCTGCTCGTCGGATACGTATATATCGTTAAGAAAGGAGCACTGAAGTGGGATTAGAAGAAAGACTCCCGGATGGAATCATCCTGACGACGGCCGAGAAGGTGATCAACTGGGGTCGCACCAAATCGATGTGGCCGTTTGGTTTTGGTCTGGCCTGTTGTGCGATCGAGATGATTTCGACCTTTAGCCCCAAATACGATATGGCGCGGTTCGGCATGGAAGTCATGCGCGCCTCGCCACGTCAGGCGGATCTGATGATTGTCGCGGGGCGGGTCTCGAACAAAATGGCACCGGTCTTGAAGCGGTTGTATGAACAGATGCCCAACCCGAAATGGGTGATTGCGATGGGTGCCTGCGCGTCGTGCGGCGGCGTATTCAACAACTACGCAATTTTGCAGGGCGTCGACAAGATCGTCCCGGTGGATATTTACGTGCCCGGCTGTCCGCCGCGGCCGGAGCAGTTGATTGACGGGATCGTCAAACTGCATGAATTGGTGAAACAGTCAAAGATCAAGGAATCGGAGAAGAAGACCGCTTAGTCGGATCGGCTTCGGTGATTTAGGCACGCGCTTTTCTGCATGGACATTACTACCAGGGATAAGGTCGTTGCGCGGTTTGGGGAGAAGCTCCTCGAGACCTCAACTGCGTTTGATGAATTGACCTTTCTGATCGACAAAGGCGATTTGCTCGCGGTTGTCCGGTTTCTGCGCGACGACCCGGCACTGAAGTATCTCCATCTCTCCGACATCACCGCCACCGACTGGCTCGACCGTCCCAAGCGCTTCGAAGTTGTCTATCATCTCTATTCCTTCGACCTGCGCGATTATGTGCGGGTGAAGGTACGTGTTGGCGAGGAAGAACCGATCGATTCACTCTGTAGCGAATGGGACGGCGCGAATTGGCTGGAACGGGAAGTGTATGATCTGTTCGGCGTGAAGTTCACCGGCCATCCCGATCTGCGCCGCATCCTGACCTGGGAAGGATTCGAGGGGCATCCGCTGCGCAAGGACTATCCGCTCACCTACGAAGTCCCCCAGTTTACTTACAATAAGGACGAACCGCCGGAGGTCATCAAGTAGGCATGGACCAGAAGTTGATGACCATCAATCTGGGGCCACAACACCCGGCGACGCACGGCGTGTTGCGCGTGGTCCTGGATATTGACGGCGAGACGGTGGTGGGTTGCCGGCCAGAGGTCGGGTACTTGCACACCGGGATCGAGAAGACGGCGGAGGCCAAGCTTTATTATAAGGCGATTCCACTGACCGACCGGATGGACTATCTGGCGCCGATGTCGAACAATCTCGGCTATTGTCTGGCAGTGGAAAAACTTTTGGGCGTTGAAATCCCGCCGAAAGCGCAATGGGCGCGCGTCCTGCTGGCGGAGGCGACACGGATCAATTCGCATCTCGTGTGGCTGGGCACGCACGCGCTCGATATCGGCGCACTCAGCATGGTGCTCTACGCATTCCGCGAGCGCGAGGATATCCTGAAGATCTACGAGGCGGTTTCGGGTCAGCGGATGATGTCAACCTACTTCCGCATCGGCGGACTGGCGGAAGATTTGCCGGAGGATTTCGGCTCCCTGGTCCAGACGATGGTTACCAACGTGCGCCGGCGGCTGCAAGAGTACGAAGACATCCTGACGAACAACCGCATCTGGCGCAACCGCACGATCGGCGTGGGCCGCCTGACGAAGGAAGAAGCGATCAAGTCGGGCGTAACCGGTCCGCTGTTGCGGGCTTCGGGCGTCAAACACGACCTCCGCAAGGCGCGGCCGTATTCGTCGTACGAAAAATTCGAATTTGAGGTTCCGACCTCGGACCGGTGCGACTGTTTCGGCCGGTACGAAGTGCGCATGGAGGAGATGCGGCAATCGCTGCGGATTATCGAGCAGGCGCTGGCCGGGATGCCGGATGGCCGTTTTCGCGCGCGCGCGCCGGGAGTCGTGCTTCCGACCAAGGAAGAGACCCTGTACTCGATGGAAGCGTTGATTTATCATTTCAAGTTGACTACCGAAGGCTTCAGTCCGCCGCCGGGTGAAGTCTATGTGACGATCGAGTCGCCCAAGGGCGAGATCGGTTTCTACATGGTGTCGGACGGGTCACCGATGCCGTACCGGATGCGCGTGCGGCCGCCGAGTTTCGTCAATATCGCGGCGCTGCCGAAGCTGGTTGTCGGCCGGCTGCTGGCGGATGTGATTGCCTGTATCGGCTCGATCGACATCGTACTGGGAGAAGTGGATCGATGATTTTGTCACAAGATACAAAGTTAAAGATTTCACAAGCGGGAACGCGCTATCCCAAGATCAGGTCGGCGATCCTGCCGGCACTGCATCTGGCTTACGAGGAACACGGATTCCTCAACGACCAGATGTACGAGCAAATCGCCGAGGTGCTGGGCGTGAAGTTCATCGAAGTGGCCGAGGCTGCTTCGTTCTATACCATGTTCCCCAAGGCGCCGCGCGGCAGATACCTAATTCAGGTTTGCCGCAACATCTCCTGCGCCTTGATGGGCTCGCACCATCTCACGCAGTACTTGCTGACCAAGTTCGGCGTCAAGCTGGGCGAGACGACGAAAGACGGATTGTTTACCGTCGTCGAAGTCGAATGCCTCGGCAGTTGCTGTTCGGCGCCGATGATGCAGGTCAATGAGAAGTACTTCGAGAATCTGACGCAGGCCAAGGTTGACCAGTTGATCGCAGAATGGAAAGCCGCAAAATGATCATGGAAGCCGCCATCGGCGCGCAGAAGCGCGTGCTGTTCGAGCATATCGACGATCCGAATCTGCACAACATCGATCGCGCGATCGAGCTCGGCGCTTACAAGGCGTGGGCCAAGGTGCTCAAGGAGATCAAGCGCGAAGACCTGGTGCAGCTGGTGAAAGATTCCGGTCTGCGCGGGCGCGGCGGCGCGGGATTTCCGACCGGTCTGAAGTGGAGCTTCGTGCCGCAGAACTCCCCGAAGCCAAAATATCTCTGCTGCAACGCCGACGAATCGGAGCCGGGCACCTGCAAGGACCGCGTCTTGATGGAAAACGATCCGCACAACGTGATCGAGGGCGTCTTGATTGCAGCCCGGGCGATCGACTGCCATATCGCCTTCTTCTACATTCGCGGCGAGTACGACTTGAGCATGCGGCGGATCGAGAAGGCAATCAGCGATGCTTACGCCCGCGGCTTCCTGGGCAAGAATATTCTCGGATCAGGTTATGATCTGGAACTGGTGCTGCACCGCGGCGGCGGCGCCTATATCTGCGGTGAAGAAACCGCACTGCTGTCGTCACTGGAAGGCGAGAAGGGCTTGTCGCGGATTAAGCCGCCATTCCCGGCGGTATCGGGATTATACGCCTGTCCGACCGTAGTGAATAACGTCGAGACGCTGGCGAATCTGCCGCGCATTGTGATGCGGGGCGCACAGTGGTATGCGGCAATGGGAACGCCGAAGTCAACCGGCACGCGCATTTTCTCGGTGTCGGGACACGTGAAGAAACCGGGCAACTATGAACTCGAACTGGGTACGCCGCTGCGGACGCTGATCTACGATTTCGCCGGCGGGATTCTCGATGACAAGAAGTTGAAGGCCGTGATTCCGGGTGGATCTTCGGTGCCGGTGCTCTTGCCGGATCAGCTCGACACGCCCCTCGACTTCGAGTCGGTGCAGGCGGCGGGTTCGATGCTGGGTTCGGGTGCTGTGATCGTGATGCACGAAGAGACGTGCATGGTGTGGGTGGCGGAGCTGCTGGCGCACTTCTACATGCACGAGTCGTGCGGCAAGTGCACGCCGTGTCGGCAGGGGACGGGTTGGCTCTACGAGATCGTCCACCGTATCGAGCACGGCCAGGGCAAACCGGAGGATTTGGCGACGCTGGAGGATCTGGCGCACAACATCGAGGGCAATACGATCTGCGCGCTGGGCGACGCCTCCGCAGTGCCGGTGCTGACGACTCTCAGGCATTTCAAAGACGAATACGTGCATCACATCGAGCACAAGACTTGCAAGGTGAAATCGAATTTCAGGCTGAGATCATGAGCGACTTCTCGATTACAGTCAACGGCAAGACGGTTCCGGTCATCAAAGGACAAACGGTGCTGCAGGCATCGCTGGCCGCCGGGATCGATATTCCGGTCTTCTGCTGGCACCCGCAACTGGTGCCGGTGGGCGCCTGTCGCATTTGCCTGGTCGAGATTGAGAAGTTTCCCAAGCTACAGGTGGCGTGCGCGACGCCGGCGACCGACGGTATGGTTGTGCACACCGAGTCGCCGAAGGTGGTCAAGGCGCGACAGGGAGTGTTGGAGTTTATTCTCGCGCACCATCCGCTCGATTGTCCCACTTGCGATAAAGGCGGCGAGTGCGACTTGCAGAATATCACTTTCAAATACGGTCTGGATTACAGCCGTCTGGAAGAGCCGAAGCACCGGTTCATCGTCGACGCGGATTCGACGTTCGACGACTACCGGATCGGGCCGGAGATCATCCGTAATCAGAACCGTTGCATCCACTGCTATCGCTGCACCCGCATCACGGATGAGGTGTGCTTCGAGGACGATCTCGGCGCCTATCAGCGCGGCTATCACACGGAAATCCTGCCGCCGCCCGGACGCGAGATTCGCAATCTGTATTCCGGAAACGTCGTCGAATACTGCCCGGTGGGCGCATTGACAAATACCGACTGGCGCTACAAGGTGCGCGTCTGGCTGACCAAGCAGGCGAATGTGGTCTGTTCGCTCTGTCCCGACGGCTGCAATCTGACCCTGTGGTCGTTCCACAACAAGCTCTTCCGGGCAACGGCGCATCCCAACGAGAAGATCGATCGCGGTTTCATCTGCGACGTCGGGCGGTACGGATATCAATATGTACAAAGCAGCGACCGGCTGAAGACGCCGATGATCAAGAAGGGCGGACAGTTGGTTGAGGCGAGTTGGGAAGAAGCGCTCGACTTCATCAAGAGACACGTCTCCGAGCACAAGACGAAGCTTTCCGGAAGCGGCTTCTTCGGTCTGATCGGGCCGACTTCCAGCAACGAAGAGGTTTATTCCTTCCAGCGATTCCTGCGCCGCGTCATTGGGACCAACAACATCGACCACCGCTTGAACCGTAAGCGCCGGCTGAGTCTGACCACGGAAATCAACGGCAAGAGCATCGCGCCGGACGTCGGCACTTACGACGATCTCGATCAGGCGGACACGTACGTGGTCTATGCGTCCGACTTGCATACTGAGAATCCGATCACTGCGCTGCGGTTGAAACGGGGAATCCGGCACCGCGACGCCAGGCTGATCACTATCAATGCGCGACCGACCCATCTGGCGGTACGGACAGGCGCGATCCAGTTGATGCACAAGCCCGGCGCCGGAGTCCTGGCGCTGCTGGGGCTGATTAACGGCTTGCTCGGCCAGCCGGGATTGGACCAGGCATCGATGGGAATCAGTGATGCCGCGATCGCGGAGTTCCGCAAGCAGCACGCCGCGCTCGGTCTCGACAAAATCGCAGCTAACGCCGGCCTCAAACCAGAGGACCTGGAGGCAGCAATCGCTGCTCTGGCGAAGTCGGAGACGACGGTCATTCTCACCGGGAGCGACTTCGGGCGCTACCCATTTCGCGACGAAGAATTGGCGGCGCTACATGACTTGCGCCGGGTCTGCAAATCAGCCAAGCTCCTGGTTATGCCGACCGACTCCAACTCGGTGGGCGCCGAATGGCTCGGTGCGCTGCCGGATCGACTGCCGGGGAAGCTGGGCATGGACGGGAAAACAAAATTCGAAGACCTCTGGCGCGGGCCAATCTCGGACTCAGTCGGCAAGGATACGCTGGCGATCCTGGATGCCATCAATGAGGACGAGATTGAATGCGGCTTTGTGTTCAACAGCGATCCGGCACGCAGTTTCGCCGACGGCGTCTACGCCAAGGAAGTACTGGAGAAGCTCAAAACGCTGATCGTGATCGATAGCTTTATGACGGATACGGCGCGGCTCGCAGATGTTCTGCTGCCACGAACCAGTTTCGCCGAATTCGAGGGGACGCGGACGAACTGGGAAGGCCGGGTGCAATACTCGCAAGGGGCGATTAAGCCGACGTTCCAGGCCAAGCCGGGTTGCGAAATCATCGAGCTGCTGGCAGATGCGCTGGGGAATAGCTTTGACCAACCGCACGAAGCGGATGTGTATGCAGAAATGAGAAAGATCCTGTCGAACTTGCCGGAACGTTTTGCGCAGTTCACGGCCGATGGATGTCTCCTGCGCGCCGAGTCGCAGATTGAACGTGCCGGACTGGTTCCGGTCGAATATCATCCGGTGCCGGCCGACAGCGAGTACCCGTACTATCTGGCGATTGAAAACGCCGATCATCATCGCGGGACCCTGACGGAACGGAGCGAGAGCTTGATGCGCTTTGCCAACGAACCGTACGTCGGGATCAGTGAAGGCGAAGCGAAGGCTCTTGGTATCTCGGAGGGCGACTTGATCAAGGTCGAGTCGCGGACCGGAAAAGTCGTCGTCAAGGTACGCGTGATCGCCGGCTTGCCGGACAAGATGGTGTTGGTGCCGGAGAACTTCGATGAACTGAAACCGAATTTACTCACGGGTTTGAAAGAGAAGTTCGATCTCGTCAAGATCGCTGAGATGTAGAATGCTGGAAATCGCCGTCATCGCCCTGATTAAGTCCGTAGTCGCACTCACCGTGCTGCTGCTGGCATGCGCCTGGCTGACCTATCTGGAGCGGCGGGTGCTGGCGATGATGCAGTCGCGCATCGGGCCGAACACGGCCGGATTCAAGGGACTGCTGACACCGGTGGCGGATCTGGTCAAGCTGCTCTTCAAGGAAGATTTTATTCCTGCCGCCGCGCACAAGCCGCTGTATCTGCTGGCGCCGCTGATGGCCTTCATTCCGGCGATGCTGCCGATTGCGGTGGTCCCGTTTGGCGATACGATCACGCTGTTTGGCCGCGAAATCAATTTGGTGATCTCGGATTTCAGCCTCGGGCTGTTGTTTATCCTCGCCGTCACGTCGTTGGGGATATATGGCATCATCATGGCGGGTTGGGCGCCGAACAGCAAATTTTCGCTGCTCGGCGGCTTGCGCTCCTCGGCGCAAATGATTTCGTACGAGATCGGCCTCGGGATGTCTTTCATCGGCGTGATCATGCTGGCCGGGACATTGAATCTGGTGGAGATCGTCCAGCAGCAATCGTCGATTCTCGATTGGTACATCTTCAAGCAGCCGCTGGCATTTCTGCTGTATCTCACCTGCGCGATCGCCGAGACCAATCGGGCGCCGTTTGACCTGCCGGAAGCCGAGTCGGAACTGGTGGCCGGATATCACACTGAGTACTCGTCGATGCGTTTCGGGCTGTTCTTCGTTGGCGAATACGCTAATATGGTCACGGTTGCGGCGGTCGCGACGACGGTGTTCCTGGGCGGCTGGCAGGGGCCGTTCCTGCCGCCGATTTTGTGGTTCATCATCAAGTGTTTCGCGTTCTTGTTCTTCTACATCTGGCTGCGCGGGTCGCTGCCGCGATTCCGCTACGACCAGTTGATGAAGTTTGGTTGGTACGTGCTGATTCCGCTGGCGCTGGCCAATATCCTGATCACGGCGCTGGTGACGCAGCTATAGGAGGTTGACGATGTTGCGCGTGCTCAAAGAGATTTTCATCGCCATCCCGATCGGCATGTTTACCGTGCTCAAACAGATGTTCCACAAGCCGGTCACGCTCAATTATCCGTTCGTCAAAGAACCGATGATGCCGCGCTATCGCGGTCTGCATTTCCTGGAGCGCTACGACAGCGACGGCAGCGAGCGGTGCGTGTGTTGCGGACTCTGCGCGGCCTCCTGTCCGGCGGATGCGATCTATATGGAACCAGCGGAGACCGAGCGCGGCGAGCGCTACGCGAAGATCTACGAGATCAACGAGCTGCGCTGCATCTTCTGCGGCTTCTGCGAAGAAGCCTGTCCGGAAGAAGCGATCTTTCTCGGGCGCGAGTACGAGTTTGCCGCGGATCATCGCGACAAGTTTATCTATACGAAGGACGATTTGCTGGTCAAGTGGCCGCGCACCAAGCCGTCGGAGGTGAAGTTTCTCCGGCCGCTGCGGCGCGTCGACTGGCAGCAGGAGCAGCATCCGCACTAATGGAACTGGCGATCTTCATCGGCGCTGCGGCGGTGGCGATTGTGTCGGCGGTCCTGGTGATCTCCCAGCGCAATCCGATTGCCGCGGTGATGTATCTGCTCACCTCGTTTGTGGCGCAAGTGGTGCTCTTTATCTCCCTCCATGCCGCCTTTTTGGCGATGCTGCAGGTGATTGTCTACGCCGGCGCCGTGCTGGTGTTGTTCCTGTTCGTGATCATGTTGCTGAATTTACGGCGGGAAGATTTCGGCAAAGACATCAAGATGCGCTTCAAGCCGTTGGCGATCGCGTTTGCCGTTGTGCTGCTGCTGGAGACGATCGTTGCGGTGCAGTCGTCGTTGGCGGCCAAGGCGCCGCGTGTGCAACTGGCGCCCGACTTCGGTTCGGTGCAGGGTGTCGGCATGGAGTTGTTTACGAATTACCTGTATCCGTTTGAATTGACGTCAGTGCTGCTGATCGTGGCGGTGCTGGGCGCCGTAGTCATGGCGAAGAAGAGGCTGTAGCGATGATTCCGCTGGAATGGTACCTGATTGTCGCCGGAGTGATCTTCGTGATCGGCATGCTGGGCGTCATCATTGCTCGCAATATCATGATCATTTTCATGGCGATCGAGCTGATGCTTAACTCGGCGAACTTGGCGCTGGTGGCGTTTTCGCGCGACCTGGGCACGATGGGCGGCCACGTCATGGTGTTTGTCGTCATGACCGTGGCGGCGGCCGAGGCAGCGGTGGGGCTGGCGATTATCATCGCGCTGTTCCGCAACCGCGACAGCGCCAATATCGACGAAATCAACCTGTTGAAGTGGTAGTGCGGACGGGAGAAGAAGACGAATGCAGCTGATCTGGTTGATACCGTTGATGCCGTTGCTCGGATTCCTGATCAACGGTCTCCTCAGCGGGCGCTTGCCGAAACCCGCCGTCGGGTATATCGCCTGCGGTTCGGTACTGGCCTCGCTGCTGCTCTCCATTTACGCCGTGCTGGAGTTGATGGGTCTGCCCGCCGAAGCCCGCGTGTTCGAGTTGTCGCTGTATTCCTGGATTCCGGTCGGCAGTTTCAACGCCGACTTCGGTTTCCTGCTTGATCCGCTCTCGGCAGTCATGATCCTGGTGGTCTCGGGCGTCGGGTTCTTGATCCACATCTACTCGATCGGGTACATGGCGCACGACAGGGACTACTCACGCTTCTTCACATATATGAATCTATTCACCGGCGCGATGCTGATCCTTGTGCTGGCCAACAACTTCGTGCTGATGTATGTCGGTTGGGAGGGGGTCGGCCTCTGCTCGTACCTGTTAATCGGATTCTGGTATGAGCGCAAATCGGCGTCGGATGCGGGCAAGAAGGCGTTCATTGTCAACCGCATCGGCGACTTTGGCTTCTCGCTTGGTATTTTCCTGCTCTTCTGGCATCTGGGGACAGTCAATTTCGCCGAAGTGATGAATCTGGCGCCGGAGCAGCTCGCCTTTGGCGGCGGGATTGTTACGGCCGCGACGCTGCTGTTATTCCTCGGTGCGACCGGCAAGTCGGCGCAGGTGCCGCTCTATGTCTGGTTGCCGGACGCCATGGAAGGCCCGACACCCGTGTCGGCGCTGATCCACGCGGCCACGATGGTGACTGCCGGCGTTTATATGGTCGCGCGCTGTAATGTGATCTTCATGATGGCGCCGACAACTTTGCTGGTCGTGGCGCTGATCGGGTTGTTTACGGCGATCTTCGCGGCGACTATCGGTCTGTTCCAAAATGACATCAAACGCGTGCTGGCCTACTCGACGGTCAGTCAACTCGGATATATGTTCCTGGCCTGCGGCGTCGCCGCATTTGGCGCGGGCATTTTCCACCTGATGACGCACGCGTTCTTCAAGGCGCTGCTTTTCCTCGGCGCCGGCTCGGTGATACACGGGATGAGCGACGAACAGGATATGCGCAAGATGGGCGGCTTGAAGGACAAGATGCCCACGACGTTCTGGACGATGATGATCGCGACGCTGGCGATTGCGGGGATTCCGCCGCTGGCGGGCTTCGTTTCGAAG
This sequence comes from Candidatus Zixiibacteriota bacterium, assembly GCA_020853795.1. Taxonomy (NCBI): domain Bacteria; kingdom Pseudomonadati; phylum Candidatus Zixiibacteriota; species Candidatus Zixiibacteriota bacterium. The sequence goes on along the minus strand of JADYYF010000109.1, from coordinate 14,284 downwards.
GACGAAATTCTGTGGCAGTCGTTTTCCTCGCCGTTCGGATCGCCGATCTTCTGGGTCGTCGCGGTGTTGACCGCCGGACTGACCGCTTTCTACATGTTCCGACTGATATTCATGACCTTCTACGGCAAAGCGCGCTACGATCACCATACCGCTGAGCATGTGCATGAGTCGCCGAAAGTGATGACCGTGCCGTTGATGGTACTGGCCGTGCTGTCGGTGATCGGCGGGCTGATCGGTTGGCCGGCAGTATTGGGTGGCGGCGCGTGGTTCGAGCATTTCCTGCACCCGGTGTTTGCCCCTGGAGCCGAGATCGGAAAGCTTAATGAAGCAGGGCATTACTCGCATGCGATGGAATATCTGCTGATCGTGTCCAGCATCGTGCTGGTGCTCATCGCAATTCTGGCGGCGCGGCGGCTCTATCTGAATCGGGTCGAGACCGACGTGATGGAACAGAAGCTGGGGGGCGTCTACCAGTTGATCTATCACAAGTATTACGTAGATGAGCTGTACGACAAAGCGATCGTCACGCCCTGCGTAAATCTGTCGGTCTTCCTGTGGCAGAAATTCGACGTGCTGGTGATCGACGGGATTGTCAACGGCTCGGCCTGGCTTTTGGGGCAGTTTTCCGGAGTGTTGCGCAAGGCGCAGACCGGCATGGTGCGCGGTTACGCGTTCATCTTCCTGGCCGGCGTGGTGTTTGTCGTCGGCTACTTATTGTTGAATAGGTGATCATGGATCAAGCGATTCTTACATTAGTGACATTCTTCCCGCTGGTCGGCGTCCTGCTGCTGATGTTCGTTCGCAAGGAGTCGGAGCAGGCAATCAAGATGATCACGCTGGCAACAACGCTGGTCACTTTCGTCCTGTCGCTGCATCTATGGTTCCACTTCGATTCAACGACCTCGGCGATGCAGTTTACGGTGCAAGTCCCCTGGATTCAATCGCTGGGAATCAGCTACAACCTCGGTATCGACGGTATCAGTCTGCTGCTGGTGCTGCTGACGACGGTACTGATGCCGATCTCGGTCCTTTCCGCCTGGAATGCGGTCAAGGATCGGCTCAAGGGCTTCATGATCTCGCTGCTGATTTTGCAGGTCGGGATGATCGGCGTCTTTGTTTCGCTTGACCTGTTCCTGTTCTACATTTTCTGGGAAGTGATGCTGATCCCGATGTACTTCCTGATCGGCATCTGGGGCGGCATCAATCGCATCTACGCCGCGATCAAGTTCGTGTTATTTACGATGTTCGGATCGCTGCTGATGCTGGTGGCGATCATCGCGCTGGTGCTGATCCATTTCAAGACGACCGGCGTCTACTCATTTGCGCTGCAAGACTACTATCGGCTGGCGATCGGCCCCGGGGTACAAAACTGGCTCTTTGTCGCCTTTGCGCTGGCGTTTCTGATCAAGGTCCCGGTGTTTCCGTTCCACACCTGGTTGCCGGATGCGCACGTGCAGGCGCCCACGGCGGGCTCGGTGATCCTGGCAGGCGTGCTGCTGAAAATGGGCACCTACGGTTTTCTGCGTTACTGCATTCCGATGTTTCCGAACGCGTTCGAAGCGTGGCTGCCGACGATTGCGGTGCTGTCGTTGATCGGGATCATCTATGGCGCTCTGGTGGCAATGGTGCAAAAGGACGTCAAGTCGTTGGTGGCATTCTCCTCGGTTGCGCACATGGGCTTCGTCATGATCGGGATGGTAGCGCTCAACGACCAAGGTGTGGGCGGCTCGATCATGCAGATGCTCAACCACGGCATCTCGACCGGCGCCCTGTTCTTGATCGTCGGGATGATTTACGAGCGCCGGCATACGCGCCTGATCGCCGATTTCGGCGGTTTGTTCAAAGTGATGCCGATTTTTGCCACCTTCTTTATGATCGTGACGCTCTCATCGATCGGTTTGCCGGGGACGAATGGATTTGTGGGTGAGTTCGTGATCTTGCTCGGTACCTTCAAGTTCAATGTGACCTACGCTGTCATCGCGACGTTCGGCATCGTGCTCGGCGCGGCTTACATGCTCTGGATGTTCCAGCGCGTGGTCTGGGGCAAAGTTGAGAATCCGGAAAATCAAGGTCTAACCGATCTGAATCTGCGCGAGTGGGCCGTGCTGACGCCGCTGGTCGTGCTGATTTTCTGGATCGGCCTGTATCCGAAACCGATTTTCGAGGCGATGGCGCCGTCGGTGACGAACTTGATCCGACAGGCGGAAGCGCGCAAGGTGCAATTGTCGCAAATGTACGAGACTGTTGATAAGGCCAACTGGGTGACGAAGGCGGAGAAGTAGTCATGGGTGCGGTGAAACTTTATACGAAAGTCGGCTGCCCGTATTGCGCCTCGGCGCGCGAAGATTTCAAGGCGCGGGGCGTGGCGTTTGAGGAGCTGGACGTGCACACGACGCCGGGTGCGGCGGAAGAAGCTCAGCGGCTGCAGGGCGGCAGCCGGCGCGTGCCGGTGATATTTGAGAATGGCAAGGTGACCGTCGGTTTCGGCGGGTCCTGAGGATTTTAAGTTGGCGGCAGTTGCCGCCGGAGATTGAGTAAGACAGGAACAGATGTCATTTCAATCGGTTGATTGGTGGTTAATCGCGCCGTCATTGACGGTGTGTGTTTCCGCGCTGCTGACGATGTTGCTGCAGCCGTTTGTGTCCGAGCGGCGGCAGGAATGGATCGGCCATTTGAGCTGGATCGGCATGGCCCTGGCCCTCGTGCTTTGCGGCCAGCAAATCGGCGAGCAGGGTTCGACGTTCTCCGGCCAGTTCGTGCTCGACGAATTCAGCTTGTTCTTCAATATGATCTTTCTGGCCGCGGGCATCCTCACGATCTTCATGTCGCTCGACTATCTCAAGAAGAAGGAAAACAACCACGGCGAGTTTTATCCGCTTGTGCTCTTCGCGACCTACGGCATGATGGTGATGGCCTCGACGACGAATCTGCTCGTCATCTTCCTCGGTCTGGAAATCATGTCGGTCTCGTTGTACGTGCTGGCGGGTTTCGCGCGAACGCAATTACGCTCAACCGAAGCCGCGATCAAGTATTTCCTGCTGGGCGCGTTTGCCACCGGCTTTACCGTGCTGGGGATTGCGTTCATCTACGGTGTTACCGGCACGTTCGCGATTAACGACGTGCTGACCTACTTCCGGCAGACCCCGGGCATCGACGCGTTCCTCCTGATCGGAGCGGCACTGCTGATCGTCGGGTTGGGCTTCAAGGTGGCGGCGGTACCGTTCCATATGTGGGCGGCGGACGCCTACGAAGGCGCGCCCTCACCGGTGACCGGCTTCATGTCGGCAGGACCGAAAGCGGCGGCATTTGCGGCAATGCTGCGCATCTTCAGCTTTGGCTACCAAGATTTCCAGGCACAGCTCGAACCATTGTTCTGGGTGTTGGCGGTGGCGACGATGATTGTGGGCAACATCATGGCGTTGCGGCAGGAGAATTTCAAGCGCATGCTGGCGTTCTCGTCGATTGCCCACGCCGGCTACATCATGATCGCGCTGGTGGTCGGGACGGCCGAAGCGGCTTCCGCAGCGGCGTTCTATCTGCTCTGCTACGCCCTCACGAATCTCGGCGCCTTCATGATTATCAGCCTGGTCGATTCGTCACATGCTCACGACGAAGTCGCGACGATCAACGACTACGCCGGCCTGGGGCGCACCCGGCCGCTTTTGGGGGTCTTGCTCTTGATTTTCATGATCTCGTTGGCGGGCTTCCCGCCGACCGCGGGATTTGTCGGCAAGCTGGTGCTGTTCAAAGCCGCATTGGCTGAGGGCTACTATGCACTGGTGGTGATCGCGGTGATTAACAGCCTGATCTCGGTCTACTACTATCTGCGCGTGATCGTCAAGATGTTCATGGCCGACAAGGACGTCCAACCGATTTCAGTGCCGGCGCTGCCGGCGTTTCTCCTGCTGGCGTTGATCGTCGCCGTCGTGGCGGTGTTCGCGATCGGTATCTTCCCGCACCAATGGTATCCGCTTGAGGGGCTGACCGCGGTTACGGCGAGATAAAGGGGCAGCTTTAACGAAATTGAGATTGCCTCGTCGCGAGAGAACGCGGCGGGATTGTCAGTGCTGCGTTCGCTCCTCGCAATGACAGGGTTTGGAAGGGGTGTGCAGGTAATCAGGATAGGGAGGTAGCGATCGCCGCTACGCCGTCACCCTGAGCTTGCGTGAGCGCTTGGCAAACGTCCGCTTGGGGTCTTCAGCGGTTTCGGCGTGAGAGAGCAGGCGGCCGTTCTTGTTGGCGATCTTGGTCGGGTACTTGCCGGAAAAACAGGCGACGCAGAAACTCTCCTTGGGCAGCGAATGCATCGAGAGCATGGCGTCGATCGACAGATAGCCGATTGAGTCGACACCGAGGTAGTTGCCGATCTCTTCGACCGACATATTGGCCGCGATCAGCTCCTGCTTGGTCGGCATGTCGATGCCGTAGAAGCAGGGCGAGATGATCGGCGGGGACGAGATCCGCAGATGGATTTCCTTGGCGCCGGCCTCGCGGATCATCTTGATCAGCTTCTTCATCGTCGTGCCGCGCACAATGGAATCATCCACCACGACCACGCGCTTGTCCTTGAGCACACCCTTGACCGCATTGAACTTAACCTTCACGTCGAGATCGCGGATATCCTGCTTGGGATCGATGAAAGTGCGGCCGACGTAGTGATTGCGGATCAGTCCGAATTCAAAGGGGATTTTCGACTGTTCCGAAAAACCGAGTGCCGCAGTATTGGACGAGTCGGGCACGGAGATGACGATATCGGCCTCGGCTGGATGCTGCAACGCCAGGTAGCGCCCGAGGCGGCGGCGAATCTTGTCGACGTTCTCCTCGAAAATCTTGGAATCGGGACGCGCAAAATAGATGAACTCAAAGATGCAAAACGCATGCTTGCGCCTGCGAAACGGAAAGACCGAGCGCACGCCCTCCGTAGTCAGCTCGACAACTTCCCCAGGTTTGACGTCGCGGACATATTGCGCACCGATGATGTCGAATGAGCAGGTCTCGCTCGCCACGACCCACTTGTCGCCCAGTTTGCCGAGTGCCAGCGGTCGGAAACCATGCGGGTCGCGCGCGGCAACGATCCCGTCTTTGGTCAAGAACAGCAGGGAATAGGCGCCTTCGATTTTCTTGAGAGCATCGCAGATCGCATCAAGCAATCGCGGCTTGTGACTCTTGGCGATCAGATGCAGGATCACCTCAGTGTCCGAGGTGGTTTGGAAGATTGATCCGCTTTGTTCGAGCTTGTTCTTCAGCGATTCGTTATTCGTGAGATTTCCATTGTGACCGATTGCGATCTTCTGCCCCTTGATTGTGATCACGAGGGGCTGAACATTGCGGATCACGGAGGCCCCGGCCGTGGAGTAACGATTGTGGCCGATCGCGCGGTCGCCTTTGAGTACCGACAGCCGATCATGGCGACTGAAGACGTTGTTGACCTCCCCCTGGCCGCGGACTTCGTTAAGTGTCTCGCCGTCGAAGCTCACGATTCCGGCAGCTTCCTGGCCGCGATGCTGGAGGGCGTAGAGCCCAAAGTAGGTTAGTTCCGCAGCATTCGGGACCCCGAAGATTCCGAAAACACCGCACTCACAACGCAGATCGTCCGACATTCCAGCCTCGAAAAATCGCTTAAGATAGAGGCCACAAGACCGCTGTCAACAACATTTTAACCCCGCCCCAAAGTACTAATACGGCGCAAAAGGCTGCGCAGAGTGCAGCAAAAGCGAAGGAAATTGCAGAATCGATTGCCGTCATCGTCATGAGAGGCTATATTGGTGAAGAGAGTGACGCAGGAGCAGCCTCGGAACCCATTGTAATACTGCTGATTAGCAGAATCGTCTCAGGGGTCGGTTTAGGGGAGAATCGTCTCTGGAATCGAAGCGGGCGGCACAGCGTTTGCGCAAGCTATTTCCTTGGGTCAGTATGGTCAATCGTGATAGACAGAAATACGAGTCGCTGCGCAAAATCTTGACAGCGCCGACAGAGCCGAAGGCGGCCGAGTCGTATCTGCGGGAAGCACTCGCGGCTGCGCTCGACGCCCTCGAAGTGGCGGCCGGATCGCTGGTGGTCCTGGACGACAAAGGCAAGCCGCTGGTCGAGATCGCCGAAGGCAATGCTCATCTGGTGGCCGCGCTCGCGGGGCTGGAGGAACGAATGATCGCGTCAATGCGGACCCAATTCGGCATCGAAACCTTGTATTCCACGCTGAACGCGGATGGCCTGAAATCGATATTCTCTTACGTCATCAAGAGCGGCGACCGCACGCTCGGCACCGTTTCCGGCATCTGCATCGGCTCGCGCAATATTGCCCTGGAGCAGGAATTCATCGAGGTGATGGCAGCGGCGATCCGCAATTCGCTTGGGCAGGTCGGGCAAATTCGCACCGCACGGCTCGACGCGGTCAAGGAAACAACGGCGACGCTCAATCACGAGATCAATAATCCGCTGACCGTCGTCCTCGGTAATGTGCAGCTCCTGTTGATGAAGACGGAAGGTTTGCCGGCGGATGTGATCAAGCGCTTGCGGCTGATCGAGGAGAGCAGTCTGCGCATCCGCGATGCCGTGAGCAAACTGATGAAGTTGAATGAAGCGCGGACGACAACCTATGTCGATGACACCAAGATGATTGACCTTCAGGAGTCCAGCGACTCGGAAGGATAGCGATTGAACTGCTCGCGCCGATTCGTCCCATTACCGGCGCGGGCGACGAAGTGAAAGATTGCCAGCCCCAAGCCCGTCAACATCGGCACAAACGCAAAGACCAGTTCCGCACCCGGCGAATGGCCGCTGTTTACGCCTTCAAAAATCATCGCCAGCAGGAAACCGGCGCCGACCGCCATCAAGACGATCCCGGCCTTGAGGCTGCCGTAGCGCTCGGTGTCGACCGGCAGGTCGCGACCCTGGCGGATCATCTCCAGCCGCATTTCATGATTCATCTTGATGCGCTTGTACACGAACAAATAGACTAAGAACGCGACGAGGGCAAAAAAGCCAAGACCGAGAATAATCCCGGTGAGCATGCCAAAGACATCAGTAAGATCAAGCCTCCACATGTAGACTCCTTGTTTCGCTCTTTAGACCGCCGGAAACCGAAATTGGTTTCATTTCCCGCAACTTTTTGGAGAAAAATCAGTCTATATACTCATGCAAACAGCCATCATCGATCACGACCGCGAATTAGTCGAGCGGGCCCGCGTCGGCGAGCAGCCGGCACTGGCGCGGCTGACCGACGCCTACAAAGACCGGGTGTTTGCGCTGATCAACCGGATGCTCGACGATCCCGGGCGCTCCGAGGAACTAACGTACGAGGCGTTTATTCGCGCCTTCAAGAATCTCGGCTCGTTTCGTGGCGATGCGAAGTTTTCAAGCTGGCTTTATCGAATTGCTTTGAATCTCGCTTTGGCGGAGCGTGCGAAAAAGAGGCTGGAGCAAGTCTCGCTGTCAGAGCACGAGTATCTCGCCGCCGACCAGGCATCGCACCCGGACCAGGTGTATCAATCGCTGTTTTGCAGCCGCGTGATCGAGGAGGCCTTGGCGCAATTGCCGATTCACTATGCCACCGCCTTGCGGCTGTTCTACCTGCGCGGCGTCGGTTACGTTGAAATCGCGGAAGTGATGAAAATCCCGATCGGCACCGTTAAGACCTATCTCCATCGCGGCAAGCGCGCGCTCAAAGAGATCGTAACCGGGAAGTATCGTCCGGAGGAGCTGCTATGAGCGAGTGTCGCGAAATTCGCTGGCAACTAAACGAGTTCCTGGCCGGCAAACTTGACCAGGATCGAGATGAGGCTGTAAGAAGCCACCTCGATGTCTGCTCTCGCTGCGTCGGCATGCTCACGATCGGGCACCGGATCGACAACTACCTGAGGGCCAATGACTCGACGTTACCTGCGGACTTCTCCAGGAAAGTGGTTGGTGAGTTTCCGGTGCTGGGCGTTTGGGCCACCGTGATTCGCTATCTGTTTGCGGTGTTTGGTGCGAGCGCGGCGTTTGCGGCGCTGGCCTATTGGACGTTCAGCCAGTTTTTCTCAAGGGGTAATGATGTCATCGCCGGACAGCTGGCGGCACGGCCGGAAACACTCAGCATCGTTGTCAGCGAGTGGTTGGCGAATCCCGCGGTTCGCTACATTGGATTAGCACTTTTGGCCGTGGTGCTGACTGCGGCGCTCGTGCTGTTAGTCGATTCGCCACGACGAAGCCGCCGCGAGAGAGCCTAAGCTCCGGCGCTCATTTCTCCCTTACAAGAAATCTCCTCAGATCATCAAGGACCTTGACTTGCAGGGCGGGCTCGCTATTGAGCAGCCGGTTGCCCGCATACATCGACGAACTCACGAAAAGATCGAATTTGCGCGGGATGATATCGGTCAGGAGGTCGACCGTTTGCACGGCATAGACGTCAGTGTCCGAGTACGCAATCATGATCGGGCGGTCGTCAAATTCGCGCAGTACCGGCGCAATCCGCAGCTGGTTGAACTCCAGTCCCGGCGATACCAGCGCGATGTACCTCACGCGCGGATCGTTGTGGGCGTAAAGCAATCCGACGTTGGCACCAAGTCCGGCGCCGAGGACGGCGATCCGGGTCGTGTCGACGCGATCGTGATGGAGCCGGATCGTCTGCTCCACCAGCGCCGCAACATCCTGCGGGAAGTTGAGAAGTTCGCCGGTGTAGTAGCTGTACGGCGGCCGATTCTTCTGCTGCTTGAGATCATAGATGGACAAGCCATGTCCGGGCAGGTCCATCGCAAGAAAAGCGATGCCGTTGCGCAGCAATTGTTCGGTGAACATGCCCCAGTTGACATTGCTCATGCCGAATTGGTGCAAGAGGATCAACAACGGCGGCTTGCCGCTCTTCACCAGGCTGGCGTGGGGGATTTCAAGGCGGCCGACCAACTCCACGCTGGAATCGGGAGCGTCGACGGTAACTTCGATCGGCGGATTCAGCGGAAAGCGCGCCGCTACCGCCGACGAAAGGCTGATCAGAATCAGAAGGCAGGTAATTGTCAACAGGCTGGTCGGGCTTGGGAGCACGCGTCTCAAGTGGCGATCAGTCATTGGCAGCGAAGTCCTCCGTTAGATTACCGTGTTTTCCTCGATCAACGCCTTGTCCGCGAAGCGGTGCGGCGAGAGCGAGGAAATGTCGATCGTCGTCGGCTCGCCGCAGATCAACTCCGACATCACAATACCGACGGCCGGTGCATGCATCAAGCCGTGGCCCGATGAACCGTTCGCCTGATAAAACTTCGGAATCACGCCGCTCGAGCCGAGAACCGCGTGATGGTCCGGTGTGGTATCGTACAGGCCGCCCCAGGCGGTCTTGATCTGTGCCGTCTCCAACTGCGGAATCCGATCGAGGCCCTTCATCAAAATTGCCTCGGTATAGTCGGGGTGCGCCGACTCATCGAAACCTTCCGGAGTGTCCTTATCAGCCCAACCCAGTAACAACCCGGCCGACTCCTTGTGCGTGTACAACCCGGAGCCGATATCGACCACCATTGGGAACGTGTCGCTGATGAAATCGAGCGGCGCAGTGGTCACGATCTGTCGTTTATACGGTTTCACCGGCAAATCGATCCCCAGCCATGATGAAACGATGGCCGAATGCGGGCCGGCGCAATTGACGATCGTGTCGGTGGCGAAATCACCTTTGGCCGTCTTGACTCCGGTGAGCACGTCGCCGGTATGTGTGATGCCGATCGCCTCGTGCTCGAGAAAGAACTTCACCCCGAGCCGCCGGCAGGCAGCGACATAGCCCTGCGTAAACTGATGCGGATCGCCGATGCCGTCGCGGTGGGAGAACGTGCCGGCGAGAACGTCGTCAACAAAGAGCGGCGGCGCCAATTTCTTGATTTCTTCGCGCGAAAGCCACTCCACCGGATGCCCGAGGCGCTGCCACATCGCAAATTGCGTGCGAAACTTGGCGACGTGATCTTCGTTCGTCAGCAGGAACAAGTAGCCGACCTGATCGAACTGGACTTCGGCGCCGGTTTCTTCCTTGAAGGTTTCGAATTTGTCTTCGGAAAGCATCGACATGCGGACGTTGATCTCGGTGCCGAACTGCGCGCGGATGCCGCCGGCGCACTTGGCGGTGGCGCCGTTGCCGAGGTACATTTCCTTCTCAACGACAGCAATTTTCCCGAACTTCTTCTTGGCAAGATAGAACGCGATCGAACACCCGAGAATCCCCCCACCGATGATGACGACGTCGAATTTTTCCGACATGAAAACGCTCCTATGGACAAACCCTTCCGTGCCAATTAAGGGGGGAAACGGGCGTAGTCAAGCGGGAAAAGGGCGGGCGGTGACGGCGGTTTAGGGGCTCCAGATAAGAGAATTCGGGATTGCGCGAAGTTCGAATCGGAGTTAATATGCACTTACAAGGGTTGGCCATCAGCAAAGGGACCGAGTCATGGTGTTTCTGTTGGGATTTGTATTAGGCATCGCCTGTGGCTTTATCGTCGCCGAGATCCTCGAACACTGGATCAAGGGATCACGGCGGCCATGAAACGACTGGCAGAGGTTGTAAGGCTAATCTGCTGCCTGCTCCGGATGGCGCTGGATCGCAAGTTTCGCGAACGTGTTCGTGAGGAGTGGCAGCAGTCGCAGTATTCGGACTGATCGCAGGAGTACGGCCGACTGCGGACCGGGCACATATAGCAGAGCAAATTTCCGATCGGACAGATCAGGCACGATTCTGGCGCTCAGTACGCCGCCGCCAGTATCTCCGCCACCTGCTCCAGCAGTTGCCGATCCTTGTCGGTGAAAGCGGCATGGGTGTGCGAGTCGATGTCGATTTCGGCGACGACTTTGCCGTTCTTGAAGACCGGCACAACGATCTCCGATTTGGTCTCGAGCGAGCAGGCCAGGTAGCGCGGGTCGGCGTTGACGTCGTCGACGATGATCGTCTCCTCGTGCAGAACCGCAGCACCGCAAATACCGGAATCGGTTTTGATGCGCACATGCGGTGACGGCTTGCCGAGAAACGGCCCCAGCACCAGTTCATCTGGCTTGTCCAGAATGTAGATTCCCACCCAATCATAGTGGGGGTAGTTGTGCTTGAGGATATGAACGACCTCCAGCGGCAGGCGCTCGCGAGAGTCGGGCGCTGAAGCGACCTCGCGCAAGCGCGCCAGCACGTCCTCTTCGGTCAAGTAACTCATCTCAGCCGCGCTCATTCTTCCAGTAGTCCTCCAGTTCGCGATATTTTTCGGGAAACTCGGCCGTGAACCGCAAATAGGCCGGGATCGGGTAGCGGATACCGCCCTTGTGCGTGCCCTCAAGGCCGTCGATCATCGTTTGGCTCAGTTGATGCGGGAATGTGAACGCCATCTCGTGATCCTGCGTCCCGCCAAAGAGACGGTCGCCGTAGCAGGGAAGTATCACCTGCGGTTTTTGCGTCTGCATCGTCTCGATACAGATATCTGCGCAGTCGAGCCGCGACGAAAAGCGCGAGTGCAGATACCCGCCCGATTTCCAGAGTGACGCCGCCAGCAGCCGCATGATTTGCGCGGAATTACCGTACATGAGGATGACGTCCGGCTCGAAAGCGGTGCGCTCGAGCGGCGCGGTCAGGAAGTACTTGTACTCGCGGAACGAGAATTTGGGCAACTCGCTTTCCGTGCGCGCGCCGGCCTGCGCCGTCTCGGTGTACATCCCCTCGCAACAACAGCCGCTCGTGAAGTGTTCGACCAGCGGTTCGAAGCCGAACGCAGATTTGGCCAACGGGCAGGAAATGTCCTCATGGCCGAGGGCGATGACGTAGCCATAGCGGCGCGCTACCGCGATTCCCTGGCAAATCGCCGATTTGTAGCCCAGGTCACGAAAGGGGCGCTTGACCCGCGGCGGCAGGTCGTCGTCGCTCTTGCACATCTTGATGGCCAGCGGAAACGTGTCAGGCCGGATGTGCCGCGTGAGGGTGTCGTTAAGATTCTGAAGCAAGTCGGACATGGTGGGAATATAGAGGAAAGCAGTCGATTGTCAATGATCGGGCGCTGCTCCACTTCGAAACAAGCGTCTTCAGAACTCTTGCATTTTGCCGAAACTGGCAGAGTGAGCAAGATCCCGCGTATCCTCGTGGTCGACGACGAAGAGTCGATGTGCAACTTCATGGAAATCATGCTGCGCAAAGAGGGCTATGAAGTCTCGACGGCGCAATCGGGCAAGGCTGCCGTCACTCTGCTCGAAAGCGAAGCGCCGGACCTGGTGATCTCCGACATCATGATGCCGGAGATGTCGGGCATCGAGTTGCTCGTCGAAGCCAAGAAGCGGCGCGACGATCTGCACTTTGTCGTCATGACGGCGTTTGCCTCGGTTGATTCCGCGGTCGACGCGCTCAAGCGCGGCGCCGATGATTACATCACTAAACCGTTTAAGGTTGACGAGATCAAGCACGTCATCAGGAACCTGCTGGAAAATCGCGAACTGCGGCGCGAAAACCAGAAGCTCAAGGATGAGTTGGCCGGAAAGTTCACGCTCGATCGTTTCATCGGCAACGCGCCGGCGGTGGTCAAACTGAAAGAGCTGGTGAAGCAGATTGCCGCGTCCGATTCGACGGTATTGATCCTCGGCGAAAGCGGCACCGGCAAGGACTTGATTGCGCGCGCGATCCACGGCCATTCCCGCCGCTGCGAGAAACCGTTCGTCGCGATCAATTGCGGCGCCATCCCCGAGTTGCTCCTTGAATCCGAGCTCTTTGGCCATAAACGCGGGTCGTTCACCGGTGCCATCCGCGACAAGGATGGACTGTTCCAAGTAGCGGACGGCGGCGTCTTGTTCCTCGACGAAATTGGTAATCTCTCGACGGCGCTGCAGGTTAAGCTGCTGCGCGCGCTGGAGACGCAGGAGTTCACTCCGGTCGGCTCGACGACGCCGGTGCGAGTGGACGTGCGTCTGCTGGCGGCCACCAACTCCGATCTGGAAGGCGATGTCAAAGCCGGGAGATTTCGCGCCGATCTGTTCTACCGTCTGAATGTCCTGCCGATCACCTTGCCGCCGCTGCGCCAGCGCCGCGAGGATATCCTTCTGTTGGCGAACCACTTTCTTCAACGGCTGGGAGCGAAACACGACGCGGAGCCGAAGACCCTCGGTACAGATGCCGAAGAACTAATCGCCCACGCCGAGTGGCCGGGCAACGTGCGCGAATTGGAGAACACGATCACGCGCGCGTTCTTGCTGTCAAAGGGCAATGTCATCACGGCCGCCGATTTCCCCGACAAATTGCAGAAGAGCGAAGAAGTCGAGGTGACGGCTTCCGGCGATGCCGGCAATCCAACGCTGGAGTCGATCGAGAAAGCGTACATCTATTGGATTCTCAACCAGACAAATTGGCAAAAGACCAAGGCGGCGAAGCTTCTCGGGATCGACGCATCGACACTCTACCGCAAGATCGAACGCTACGGGTTGAAGCGAGAAGGGGAAAAAGATTCCGCGCAGTAGTAATCCGGAGTTGAGCGGGGAGTCTTGCACTTTGCGAGGGCGGCGGTGCAGTTTCCGCTGATTTGAGTCGCTGCTTTCATGACGGCGGAAGCGACGCCGGCGCAAGCGGCGGTCAGAAAGGGAATTACGATCAGGCAGAGATCGGGCATCATCCTTGCTTGGGCTTTCCCTGACGATTGGCAAGGAGAAAAGATGAAACGCAGAACAGTTGATCATAGCGGATTCACGCTCATCGAACTGATGATCGTCGTCGTAATCATCGCGATTCTGGCGGCGATGGCCATTCCGCGCTTCATCGCGGTCAGCACGAAATCCAAGCAATCCGAAGCGAAGCTCATTCTCAAGCAGATCCACAATAACCAGTCGACTTACTTTCAGCAGAACAACACTTACTGGATTCCGCCAGGCGGCACAGTGGCCAATTCGGTTACGCCCAACGCCTTTGCGGAAATCTGGGTCGATATGCGGACGCCGGCGCGCTACAGCTATACGATTGCCGGCACGCCGACAACTTTTACTGCAACGGCGACCAGCGGGATTCTTGATGACGACCCGACCCAAGACCAATGGACTATCAACGAGTTAGGCGAACTGCAGGTCACGCCGGGCATGGACGACTCGGAAAACTGAGAATTGTTTCAGTTTTGAAACACTGTTTGACGATATGGAAAACAGCAAATCGCATAACAAACCAACTCATGAGGAGGTTGTAATGTTCTCTAAACTCCAGAGAGGCCAGAAGGGCTTCACCCTGATCGAACTGATGATCGTGGTTGTGATCATTGGTATCTTGGCGGCGTTGGCGATTCCGCGGTTTATGCGGGCCACCACCAAGTCGAAGCAGTCGGAAGCCAAGCAGATT
>JADYYF010000108.1 GCA_020853795.1 Candidatus Zixiibacteriota bacterium | reverse complement strand
GTGATGGCGATGTGGCGCGTGCCCAACTCATCGACCGCGAAATTAAAAAAGTAAGTGAAGAAACCGAAGCCGGTAGCGGCAACGAGCAGGGTCGCCACCGCGGACATGGTCAAGGAGCGGATCCGAAAGAGACTGGCGGCCGGTTCGCGGGCATACAGCAGCAGGAACAGCAGCCAGAGCGCAGTGGCCAGCGACAGCAGTCCCGCCAGGACGCCATGCTGCCACAATCGCAATTCGCCCACTCGCGGCACGAAGAGGATGTACGCGACCCACATCGCGGTCGTGACCAGCGCCGTCGCGGCGTACACGCGCGCCGAGAGATTCCCCGGTCGCCGCACCAACACAAACAACATGGTGAAGAAGGCAGCGAAACAGGCCCCAACTTCCGCCAGGTCGTAGAGGGTGAACATTAGTCGTCAGCGATTTCGAGGAAGAAGCGAACGATGGCGCCGGTGGTGAAGAAATTGGCGAGATTCATCGCGAGAGCCAGCGCACCGGTGAGCCAGACGATTACGTCCGGATTGAACTTGTCGACGATGCTGCCGGTATTTTGCAGCGTGTAGACCAGCGGCAGGACGAGAAGCTGCGGGAGGCCGACAAAGATGACGGTCGTAAAGAAGCTGCGAAAGAAGAGCGCAAAGCTGCCGGTAAACGACTGCGACAAGCTGCGCCGTTTGATCAACAGCAAGGGCAAAGCATAGATGAAGAGTGAAGTCAGCAGGACCGCCAAGCCGCGCAGACCGACGTACAGCGCCAGCTGCCGGCGCGGCGCGCCCTGGATGAAGTCTGAGAACAAGCCGGGCAGCGCCTTGAAGAGCAAATAGACCAAGAGAAAGTTGACGACCCAGATGACGAGAATCTTGAGGTAAGACGGCATCACTTCCCGCAGCGCGCCAAAGAACTTCACTCGTTCGCGCCGGAAATAGGCGGCGAACATGACGATCGCGGCTGCCGTCAGGAGTGATTCGAGGAGCAGCGACGGCAGGATGCTCATTCGCTCGAAGGAATACGGCAGGTAGGAATAGTGCTGGGGATAGTGCAAGACACCACTGCCGGCAACCCAGGTGTTGAGGGCGATCATCCACGACATCCCGGGCGCAAATTGACCGGCGATCATCAGGATGATGGCGGCGAGCAGGATGAAATAAACCAGAAAGGGCGGCCAGAGCCGAAAGTTGAATAGTCCGGCGATCAGACGGCCATAGGTGGCGATGATAAAATTGAGCCGATCGAGAGCAGTCACAACAGCCTACGGATTCGGACCCCGCACCTCATTAGATGTTACTGAACGCGCTCCGTACTTGTCATAGACCACCACGGCATAATAGAATTGCTCGCCGGCGCTGATGTTCGTGTCGGTAAAGGCCAGGACGGCGGCATTGGTCACAACCCCGACGAGATTGGCGGCGCTGGTCGTCGAGACCGGCGAATTCACCGAGCGGTATATCCGGTACGAGGCGAAGTCCTCATCGACGTTCGGCGTCCAGCCGAGCGCGATGCTGGTGGTATCCTCGTCAGACTTGAACAGCGTAACGCCGTCGGGATTCTCGTTGGCGACGGTGGTCGCGGTGACATTGTTTCCCTTTGTGCTCAGCCCGGAGCGGTCTGACGTGTAGATCGTATAGTGATACGCTTTGCCCGGTTCCAGGTTACTGTCGCGGAAGCTGGTTGTCGCAACGTTGGTCTCGGTGCGGATCAGTTTTGAGTTGCGGTCAACCGTGCTGGTTTCCGAGCGGTAGAGTTGATAATTCTGAAAATCGCTCGCGCTAGAGCGGGTCCAGGTCAATTCGATTTCTTCTTCCGAAGCGGCGGCGGCGCTCAGGATGGCGGCCGCCGGCGGGTTGGCGATCGTGATCAGGGTGGTCGCCCCTCGCGCAGCCGCGGCATTGCCGGCCGCATCGGTAAACTCGCCGGTGACGGTGGCGTCGATGACATCGACCCCGGCCGGCACGACGAACACGGCGTGGTAGACGCCGTCGGCTGCGGCATCGCCGGATTCCGGATTGAGGTCGAACAGCTCGACCGTCGCGACGTTCTGGATGGCTACGGTTGCGGTTCCATCGGTTTCGCCGGCATCGAGGGTGAGAACGACCTCGTCGCCGGAGGTCAGCACTGCCCCGCCGGAATTTTCCGTCACGGCCGAGATGAAGGCGCGGGTGTCGAGGGTGATGTCATCGCTGACAACACCGAGGACTTCGTTATTTTCCGCGTCCAGGAAACGCGCGTAGACGGTTTTGAGCCCGTCGCCGCTGGGGAGTTGCCATTGCCGGGTCGCGGTGAAATTCGTCCATTGGGAGCCGGTAAACTGCTGGTCGTTGCCGATCATCACCAGTTTGGTCGAGATCGGTGCGGCGAACGAGACGACGACGGTTGCGTTATTAGTGAACCGATCGCCGTTATTGACGGTGACGCCAAAGAGGTTGGGTGTTGCCGTCACCGGCGCGGAGGGCCGGCTTTCCAAGCCGCTGGAATTGACGGCGGATATCACGTAGATGTAGCGCGCGCCATTGCGGAGGCCGTTGTCGGTGTATGTGCGCTGCGTTGTTGAATCGATGATCTGCGGTGTCAGGCTTGCCGTGTCGCCGCGATAGATCAGATAACGGGCGATTTTAGCCGGATCATTGACGGTCCAGGTGAGAATCACCTGGGCGTCGCCGACGGCGGTTTGCAGGTTGCGTGGAATTTCCGGCGCGCCGGCAATCGTATCGGTCTGTACCGGTTTGGCGATTTCTTCGGAGCAGCCGGTGAGCAGGAGCAGTCCGACCAGCAGCACCAGCGCCCCGCCGATAGTAGGCAATGAAATCCGATTCATCAGAATGTGACCTTCCCTGTTAGCAGCACCATTTCGCCGTCGTACTTCGGCGCCAGGCTGAGATTAGCGCCGGACACCTGGATTCCATAGTCGGGGAAGAACAGCACGGCGTCGAGGAAATTGTAGATCCAGAATCCGGCCAGGATGGCGCCGCCGAGATTGCGCGCTTGTTCGGCGTCGTAAGCTTCTTTCTGCTCTTGATATAACTGGGGCAGCATGGCCTCGCGTTCGGCCACCGTGCGTTTGGAGTTAAACTGGTTGAGAAAGTCGAAGTACTCGTCGCGTTCGCTGTCGAATTTCAGATGCAGGATGCCGACGGTCAGGCCGCCGACGAGGGCTCCGGCCGTCATCAGCGCGCCCTTGGTCTTGGCGCCGTAATAGCGCTGGCCCCAGCCTGGGATGATCAGTGAGCGCACGCCGGCGCGCACGCGCGTCTTCGGGCGCAACTGAATATTGATCGAAGTGGCATCACGGCCCGAGAACACGATACTGGAATTATGCGTCTCGTAGCCGTCGCGAAAGGCGGTGATCTTGTAGAGGCCGGCGAGGCGCTGCGAGAACGAAGTCGGCGTGACGCCGGCCACGGTGAGGTCGCCGGTGAGAATCACGGTGACGCCGGAGGGCTCGGAAGTCACATTGATCGTGGGTCCTGCGGATTGCGCCAACAGCGGCGCACAGCATCCGAGCCAAACGCCGAAGGAGATCGCAACCCATTTTCCGATAATTAGTTTCACTGTTTTCATATCGGCAGAATATAGAAGACTTTAAAAGCTCCGCAAGGTTTTTTGACCAAAAACCCTGCGGAGCGATTTTGAATACGACTGCAATGGAAAGAGATTACATCCCGCGCATGCCGAGCATGACGCCGACGGTGCGGAACATGATCAGCACGTCCTGGCGAATGCTGCACTTATGGATGTACTCGAGGTCGCGATTGACTTTCTTCTTGACGTCGTCGAGCGACTGATCGTAGCCGCCCTCCACTTGAGCCAGGCCGGTGATGCCGGGCAGCACGGCCAGACGCTTGGTATAGTTCGGGACCTCATCCTTGAGTTGCTCGATAAAGAAAGGCCGTTCCGGGCGTGGACCAACGATTGACATCTCGCCGCGGAGGACATTGATCAACTGCGGGAATTCGTCAAGCCGGGTCTTGCGCAGGATGCGGCCGAGGCGCGTGATGCGCGGGTCGTTCTTGGTCGCCCAGATCGGACCGCAACGCTTCTCGGCGTCGATATACATCGAGCGAAACTTGTAAACGCGGAACGGCTTCCCGAACAAATTCTTCTGGCGGCGGTCTTCGCGGCGGTGGCACAGCAGAACTTCATCGGGACGCTGACGACGATCGCGGCGGCGGCGGTTGAGGCCGACGCGTTCCTGCTTGTAGAACACCGGGCCGGGCGAATCCAACTTGATCGCCAGCGCGATGACGGCAAACAGCGGCAGCAGGCACATCAGGCCGACTAACGCAATCGTCCAGTTAAAGGCAAACTGAAGTCGATTGATAACCCTGGACGATCCTGAACTTGCGGCGTGTGAATTGGCGCCGGCCGAGGCCAAAAACGCCAACACGAAAGCGTTGGACAGGACGTGCTCCCCGATGAAGATGCGAGACGAACGCACGACAGAATTCCACGCTTCGCGAAGGCCGGAAATCGTCGACCAGCCAAACCGGTCGTCGATGACAGCTTCCGAATGGTAGCTGGCTGCCGAAGTGGCTTTATAGTACTTCTCAGCCTCGTTTCTGTCCTTCATGTACTGCATCTATCAATTCTCCTTGGTTACTCTTGGCCAGTAACAGTAGAGTTCCCCCTGATTAGAGCAATTCCTTTGCCAACAACAGATTATAAACTTTACGGATGAGGATATCGACGATAGGTCTATCGTCAATAGCTATATCTCTTTGTTCAATTAGGAGTTATGGGGAATTGATTAACTATCACATAAAATCCGCAATTGTTATGCTGTTTAATCATTCACTAACATAACCTGATCTGGCATTATGAGATAGCACATTTGCTGCAGAGAGTTGCACAGTCAGGAGATGACGTTTTGGGGATTTCAAGGGCGATTCACGGGGCTTTTCCGCTTTGAAATCAACGGTGCGAATTGATGTGATGGCTGAAACTAACGGCCGAATCGAAGCGAGGCAGTGATCTGATGCACGCCTTCCTGCGAGGCGGTCGGACGATAGGAGTAGTCGAAGCCCATCTGACCGAGATGTAGACCAGCGCCAAGCGACAGGCCGTCGGCAGTGTTGTCGCTGGATTCGAGAGCGCCGTTGTAGCCGGCACGGAGCGCCAGCATATGGCTGTACTGGTATTCCAGTCCAGCGCCGAGGACGGTTGATTCCCCTTCGGTCTTGGCTGCGGCCATCGAGAAGGTAGAGAAGCCAATGGTGCGGAAGGACGCGCCGAGGCGGATCGTGGCCGGGAGGCTGATGCTCTCGTCGAGATACTTGAGCGATCCGCCGATGTTGGCGTATTGGGCGCCGACCGAGAAGCGGCCAAACTGCGCGAGCAAGCCGGCGTCGAACGTTACGGTATTGGCGTTGTAGTCGGCAAGCTTTTCGATTACTGGTTTCACGGCAATACCCGCCGACAAGGCTTCGCCAAGACGCTGGGAGTATCCGATGCTGACCTGCATTGAATACGCGGACAAGTCACCGGTGGCGACACCGGCGACATCGTAGCCCTGGATATCACCGTAACCGAGATAGGTTATGCCGATGCCGAGGCCGCCGTTCTTGAGGGGGAGCGCCAGGCTGATGTTATCCAGACGAAGATCCTGCATCAACTCGGCATGGGAGAAGGACATTTCGCCAAAGCCGTCGGCGGCAAGCGCAGCCGGGTTGTAAAAGAGCGCTCCAGCGCCAGCGGAGCTGGAAACGCAGGAATTCCCCAGCGCCGCGCCACGGGAATCCGCCGGGATGTTTAAGAAATCGGCAGCATGGGTGCCGGAGCCGGCCCAGGCAGCTTCGCCGGCAAGGAATATGGCAAGCATGGTGATTATCAGATGCTGAAGCAAAGACCGCGAGTTCATCGTGCTTCTCCCGTCATCGCGTTGTTAATCCAAAAACCCACTCGGGAGAGGGCAACGGATGTGCCGGAGAAGCGACGCAACGGCAAGATAGATACACTTACAGGTTCGAATCCGATACGGACCATTCTTAAGTTTTTCCCACACAACGTATTCCGGAGCGCGCCCAAAAACGTTTCATCCATGCGCCGCCGGTGACAAATGCCTCTTACGGGCGAAGTAATGGTCCCGCAACTGCCAATCAACTCAACAGCTCGGGGCGAGAAAACGTGCTTTTCGAGTGAAACTCATTCTCCGCCACGGACCTGATTCGATCTGTTCAGAGAATGAACTGCTGTCACTAATGTCGGCACTGTTCCAGAGAACTTCAATCCCTGAAGATCGCCAAAACTGCTTCTCAATATATTGCTGTTCTTGGCCAGCAATGCCACAACAGATAGTAATCACGTTCAATTATGTCAATTAAAACTTGAGAATTTATGCACATTTTCTGCACGCGGCGTGCTTATGCCTCCAGGCACACAGCGCGCAATAATCATTGACTACTATGGTCGAAGTTCTTATCTTACATTCATATACACGATTAGTTGCGTTGCATTTAACGTTTTCGGTGCCTCCGCTTAAGGCCCCTGGTATTTGGGAGAATCCATGCGCTTTTTCACACTCCTGTGGATCATACTTCTGCTTTGTGGCTTCACATCGATGGCCCTCGCGTCGGACAAGATCCCTACTTCCAGCGTTCAACTCGAAATCGACCATTTGAAGAGTCAGGGCGAGCCGGTTCCCGGTGCGCTGTGGCATGCGGCAGAGCTGGAGTACTTGACGAGTCGAAGCACTGCGGCGACAGGTCTAAACTCGATGCGCGATGGCGGCAGTAACGCCGCGAATGCGACGGTGATCGACACCAGCGATTATCAAGACAGTGGCACGACAGTGGGCAAGGGCAATAACGCTTCAATTCCCTCCTGCAATGGTGGCAACGATACGGCGCCGGATGCGTGGTACGTGCTGACGGTGAGTGAAAGCTTCGTGATCGAAGCATGGACGACGTGCGCGTCGAGCGGCCCCCCCAGTTACGATACCCGGTTAGGGATATTCAATGCCCAGCTGGCGTTGGTGGCGTGCAACGATGATGATCCAGCTTGCGGCAATCCGAACTATCAATCGCGCATCAGCGGGCAGGCACTCGCGGCAGGAACGTACTACATCGTCGTTGACGGGTACAGCGGCGCCTCCGGGCCTTACCAACTCAACGTGCACTGGAATCCATTGCCGCCACCGTGCAGTAACGGCTCGAATCAGACAAACGCCGAGGTGATCACTTCCCTGCCGTTCATCGATCAGGGCAATACTGGCGGCGCTTGCAATGACGTGATCATACAGTGCGAGAGCAGCGGTCCGGACACGGCGCAGGATTACTGGTATACCGTCGAATTGGACACGACAACGCTGCTGACGGTCTGGACGAGTTGCGGCGCGCAGTATCATGACTCGAAGATCGCCATTCTGGATTCAATGCTGAATCAGAGGTATTGCAACGACGACAATCCGGCGTGTCCGAATGGCCAGTCGCTGATCTCGCAAGCGGCGGTGACGCCGGGGCGCTATTACATCGTCGTCGACGGCTACCATGCCGAAGCGGGCGCCTATGAAATAAATGTCCAGGGTGTTCCCTACGACTCGTCGGTTGTCGATACGCTGCTGCCCGATATCATCATTCGCGAGAACGATCTCTATGACAACGAAATGTCAACGACGGTGGTGCCGGGGCGGCGGCATTTGAAGCTCTCCAATGCCACGCCGAATCTGGGACCGGGCAAATTGTACTTGTACGGCGTATTGCCGGCCAACGGCGACGGCACGCAGGATGTACGGCAACGCGTGTATCGCAGCGACGGAAGTTTCTTTGACCGGACGGCAGGCAAGTTCATCTTTCATCCCGGGCACGACCACATTCACGTGGAGAATTGGAGCCAGTTTCGCATTCGCGAACTTCTCCCCGACTTAGGCGTGGGGCCGATCATCGCTGCCGGCGAGAAGACGAGCTTCTGCATTCTCGACCTGGCGGTTTACAACAGCACGCTGCCGAATTTCGATCCCGATGGCCAATTTCACTCGTGCTCGTCGACGATCCAGGGGCTATCGGTCGGATGGGTTGATATCTACAGCAAGGATCTGCCGGGACAAAACATCGACGTGACCGATGTGCCGGATGGGGTCTACTGGCTCGAGTCGGTAGTTGATCCGGACAACACGATTCTGGAAGAGAACGAAAACAACAACGCGACGCGGATCCTGGTCACGATCGGCGATGGTTCTTCCGGCGTGGCGGATGCCTATGAGCCGAACAACTCGTTCGAAGGCGTCGATGCGAGGCCGGTCGGTTCGAACAACAGCCCCAATCTCGGTCCGTGCAATCCCCAGCGGGTCATCAGCGGCCTGAGTATCCATGACAACAACAACGACGATTACTTCCGCTTCTACATGAACCACAGCGGCGCTTCCGGTGACTTCGTGAAGATTACTTTCGACAATGCTCTTGGCGATCTTGACCTCGGCATTTACAGCGCCAATCACCTATTGGTGGCGGCCGCAACCTCGAATTCTGACTCGGAATTTGTGTCGTTGGCCGGGCGCGCCGAGGGCTGGTATTATGCGCGGGTCTATGGCGACCAGGGGGCGGTGAATCCATTGTACACCCTGACGATCAATCCCCCTGCAAATAATGCGCCGAGTCTCACGGTGACGGAGCCGGGTGCAGGTGATACCACGCTGATTCACGGTCAGGACACGTATACGGTGACCTGGAGTCTCGCCGATCCCGAGAGCGATGAATGCTGGGTGACGGTTTACACCAATGCGATTCCCTCGGCCAACGGCGAGCAGGCGCTCCTGCCGACTTCGCTGAATACGCCGGCAGCGCAGGGATTCTACATCATCAACTCGGCTTACGTGCCGGAGGATCAGCCGCTCTACGTCATGTGCACTATCACAGATGGCGGGACGACTTCGTTGGACTGGTCGGCGGGCACCGTGACATTCGTTGATCAAGCGCACAGCCACGGCATGATTGCCGGGACGGTCGTGAATTCCGATTCGCTTCCCGTAGAGGGCGCGGAGGTCTTTTTGAGCGAGCATCCGGTTACGGACACGACGGATGCTCAGGGCAATTTTCAGATCAACGACATCGAGCCGGGAATCTATGCGCTGACCGTTACCCACCCGGATTACCCCGACACGACGCTGGCGGATGTGATGATCAACGTTGCGGGGATCAAGTCGAAGGTGATCGTGCTGGAAGGATGCGGTTATGTCGCCGGTGATGCGGACGGTTCGAAGGCGGTGAACATCTCAGATGCGGTGATGTTGATCAACTATATCTTTGGCGGCGGGCCGGCGCCCGAGCCGCAGGCATCCGGCGATGCGGACTGCACTGGTACGCTCAGTATTTCGGACGCGGTGTATTTGATCACGTATATTTTTGGTGGCGGGTTGCCGCCGTGCGGGTGCTGAGAAGCATTGGACCGGAAGAGTTGATGCCAAAAACAAAAGCGTCCCGCCGGGCGGGACGCTTCTTGTTTCATCCGATGTCAATGAACCGATGCTACTTCTTCCGCATGTAGACCATAGCTTTGAGACGATTTTTCGGTAGCGGTGCCGGTTTAGGCTGGCCGGGAATGAAGACTTCGTTGGGATTGATCTTCTTGGACAGCTCACGCGGCACCTGTTTGGACGACACGAAATCAAACTTCTCAAAGAACTTCGGCATATCGGTCGCCAACCAGACCGTATCGGGGCCCTGCTCCAGGAGCTTCTTGACAATCATTCTGCCCCAGCCCCGCCCGCGATATTCCTCGGCGACTCCGAGCAACTCAAGCTCGGTATAGCCGTCGTTGGCCCGCATCGCGCCGAAGCCGAGAATCCGTTCATCATTTTTGAGAATGGTGAAGGAATCGGGTGGCAGATCGGTCGGTGAGAGATCAAATTTTTCCACCATCCGCATTACCTGTCGGAATTCCATCTCCGACGGCTTTTTGAAGATTAACATCCTTTCCCTCCGGACAAATCTCGCAAAACACAGAAACGAACGAAAACAACCCTTCCGGGAATCCCGCTCATCAGCCCACCTTGACTTAATAGCTACATATTATACGATATTTCTGACCCTTTTCAAGCTAAATCTTGAGCCGGTCGATATGCTGCCCGATAAATGGTAGCGTAAACTCTTTTCCCTGAAGGGAATACAAGATCCCAAAAATTGCTGAACCGATTGCCAGGATCAGCATAATGCCCCAGAACAGGTTGGAAATGATATCGAACATGAAGAAGATGGCAAGAATCTCGATCATAAGCAGTACCAATCCCTGTTTGCCATGCCGAAATGCAAACTTATTGTGTCGCATTTTGATCAAGGGGACGAAGCACAAGAAAGGAACATAGCCGAGGATGGCTGCCGCCTTCCCTTCTTCGATCATGGCCTCCTCGGAAGCGTAGGCTGTGCTATCGCTGCCGGCCGCCGACTCGCCGGAGTAAGCGGCTTCCTCGCCCGAGTTTTGGAATTCTTTGTCATCCATTCGAACGCCTTCCGCTTAGACTTGCCAGAATTGCGATTGCCCGGGGTCGGGCAATTCCATCGCTATATAATTGGCCTCCGGCCATCTTTCAACAATTTTTTCACTCTCCAGATAGGCGACGGCAAAATAGAGGTGTTTGTCGTCATCAAACTTCAGCAATTCACGCGGCAAGGCCACCTCAACGATCTGCTGCCAGCGTGCCTGCGGCAGGGTGCCGGCCATTTCCGAACCATCCAGCATCCGCATACGGGTTTCAGTCTTGCCGATGGTGATCACAGCCTTCAATAAACAGGCGATTTCGATTTGGACGGCAACCCCGTCACCGTTGGCTGGCCGGTCCTTCTCAAAGTCGATGCGGAAGTACACGTAGCGATCGTCATAGCCATAGAGGACCTGGTAGATGCGATTGTCGGCGCGATGCATGGCGCCGCCGAGTTTGTTGCAGTCGATGCGACCGGCGCCGAACCATTCGAAGAAGCTGGTTTGGCGGCCGTCGATCGAGGGATGGAGGAAATCGGTCGGCTCGAAGATGCCGGGCAAACGCGGCAGTTTGCGGATCGGGCGCAAGAGTCCGGGCGGCGGCTCGAGGCCGAGCGCTTCCCAGACGTTTTGCAGGTGCTTGCGGAAGAGCGCGTCGAAGGTGCGAAAGTGATCGGTGTGGTGCTCGTCACCATACCACCAGCACCAGTCGGAACCTTCGGCAATATAGATCTCTTGCCAGCAGAACTCGCGGACTTCCGGCGCCGGCGACTGTGGTGAATTCTCGATCTCAGCCAATTTGTCGCGGGTCAGGGTGAGGAGGTCCCAGGCGGCATTGTCTTCGGCATGGCCGATCCAGACGCGGAAATTGTGGTTAATCCACGAGCCAGGAAAGAGACTGGGCAGGTGGTGTACCGGCTGTTGTCCGGTGAGAAGGTCACGCGGCGTGACGGTGGTGATTGTCTTCTCCTGCTCAAGTCGGCTGTAAAGTGCGCGCAGGAAATCATGGCCGTCGTTGGGATAGTATTCCCAGGCGTTTTCGCCATCGAGGATGATCGACACGACGGGTTCTTCCCCGCCGGCAGCGTAGAGCTTGTCCAGTTCGCGCAGATTGGTGACCAGGTCCTCGGCGGCTTTGTCGGCATCCCAGCCGGAGTAGACGAAGCCGATCTTGTCGGAGAGTTTGTGGTCGCGGAAGAAGATGCCGATCGGCTGCGCGGGGTCGCCGACGGAGAAGGCGCGATGGAAGCCGTTGCCGGCGACATCGAGCTTGAGGCCGCGTTCGGAGGCGAGGCGCACCGAGCCCTGATAGATTTCCTCATCGGTGGCGATCCAGCGAATGCCGTGTTGCTGGAGCAGCGGGAGGATTGATTCGGAGACCGAGCCCTCGGAGGGCCACATGCCGGGCCGGTCGTCGCCGAAGTAGCTGCGGTAGAGCGCGACAGAGCGGCGGATCTGCTCGTCAGCATCCTCAGGGTGCGCGAAACGGCGCTTAGGCAGTTCGATTTGCGGCAGCGCGGTCCGGGCGATTTCGTGATCGACGAGCAGCGGCAGAATCGGATGATAGTACGGCGTGAAGGAAACCTCGATCTTGCCGGCGGCGACGCGTTTCTGGTGTTCCGGAATAATGCGGGTCATCAATTCGATCTGATAGTCGAGCAGGGTTTGCTTGGCGGCTTCGTCGAAATTGCGACCCTTGGCGTAGAGCGGTTTGACGCGCGCGTCGGAACGGAACATGGGATCGATCCAAACGGCATTCGACCAGAACTGCAGATCGCGGAAATCCTGCGCGGAGAAGCTATTGAGACGCTGGCGCGGACTTGAGCGGCGCGCGCGCTGCAGCAGCTCGAGATAGCGCGGATACGGTTTGATCATGGTCGGCTCGTGCGCCGAGAAGAATGTGTCAAGGATTTCAAGCTTATCGTCGTCGTCGAGGTTGTCGGCATTCTTACGTGACAGGCGGAGGTGGCTGTCTTCGGCGCGATTGGCGGTGTAATCGACGATCTGATCGAGCAACGACGGGACGAGATTGAATGTCTGGCGCAGGTGCGGAAACTCATCGAGGATGAGCAGCATGTCGAGGTAGTCTTTGACGCCGTGCAGACGCACCCAGGGCATCAGGATCTCCCCCGTTTTCAGATCCTTGTAGTAAGGCTGGTGCATGTGCCAGATGAATACCAGCTTCACCGGCGTTCACCTCGCGTTCTTACTTGAACTCGCCCTGATCGTAGGTCAGGATACCCTTCTCAATCAAGGTAATCTTGGCACTGCGATAACGCTCGGAACTGGAGCCACGTTTCTCCAGAAGCGCAAACGCTTCCCGGGCCAGTGTCTGGTCGCCGGCTTTGACGGCGCTTTCGAGGGCATCAAACAAGTCTTCTTCGTAGGTTACCGCCGCGGTATCCGCTTTGGCAGTTTCGAGAAAGGCGGCGGCGGCTTCCTGATGTCGCGCCTGGCCGGCGAGCGATGCGGCGATCCCACGCTTGGCCGAATGACGGAAGGTGTCATCGGTAGCGTACTTGTCGGCATAGGTGCGGAAGGCCTGCTCGGCTTTGACGAAATCGTTGCTCTGGAACAGCAGGTTGGCCAGCTTGAAAGCGGCCTGAGAGGCGGCCGGCGTGGAGCCGTACTTATTGAGCACTTCCTCATAATCGGTGATGGCCAACTGCGTCTGGTTGGTACGCATTTCGACTTCGGCGCGACCAAGGATGTCGAAGGCCTTGTCCTCGGCACTACCCGACTGAGCAATGTAAACCCAAATGGCAACGCCGACGATGATCACGGCGCCGACGGCAATGATGATCGTTTTGAGGTTCGCTTCCGCCCACTCTTCTAACTTGAACATCCCCGTGACGAACTGATCTTCTTTCATTTCGTGCTTGGAGATTCGCTTCTTGGTCGTCATCGAAAAAATGGCTCCTGCTAATTCACTTCGGACATATCGACAGTCGTTACAAGACCCTTAACTTAATCAATTGTTGGGATTTATCAACAGAAATTTCGCTGGAAAACGGCACCGGGCGGGAGTGAATTCCCGCCCGGCCGGAGATTTGCGAACGTCAACCGGCGTTTAGAAAAAGCCGGTGAAGTTGAGGAAGAAGCGCGGCGAGGTCTTGGTCTTGGTTTGATCGTATTCGAGAAGCGTAAGCTCGCGTACGTCAAAACCCTTCTCGGACTGCTCCTGCTTGCTGAG
The DNA here is from genome assembly GCA_020853795.1 of Candidatus Zixiibacteriota bacterium. NCBI lineage: Bacteria > Pseudomonadati > Candidatus Zixiibacteriota > Candidatus Zixiibacteriota bacterium. Next base: position 38,587 of record JADYYF010000108.1, on the reverse strand, counting down.
TTCGAAGGCGACATCGAGATGAACCTGCGTCCAGTGGATGCCGCTGCCGAAAGAGAATGAAGTCTGCGAGATGTTATCACCCAGGACAAAACTCTCGGCAACCTGATTGGTTTCATCGCGCTTGACGGCGGTGACATCGCGGTACGGCTCCTTTGTGAAGCGGAAGCCGCCGCGAAGTGGAATTGTGCCCAGCGAAGTCGTCACCAGATACTCGGCGCCAAGGCGGAACTGGTAACTGGACTTCAAGCCGAGGTCGAATTCGTTGTAGATCTCGATCAGATCGCCCTTCGCGTCGTAGTAAGACGTCTCGGTCGTATCGATATAGTAGATGTTCGTCGGCAGCGTAAAGAGATTGGTCGAGTCATTGACGTTGACCGGGGGCTGTTCGGAACGGACGAAGTACTTGGCGCCGTCGGTGCTGCGCAGTTCGAAGTCGCCGGCCACAGTCAACTTGGGCGTCGGCTTGAGCGCCAATCCGAATCCGACCACCAGCGGCTGCTCGATCTTGGTCTTGGCCCGATAGAGCGTCGGCTTGGTCGCCACCGGAGTGCCCTGTCCGGGTGCGGAGACGTTCTTGAAGTAGACCGTGTCGGAGCGTTTGACATCGTGATCGGTCACCATTTCAAAGGGTGTTTGGAGGTTGACGCCAATTTGGAATTTCTCGGCTTGATAGAGAAGGCCGCCGCTGAAGTTGAAGCCATTGATGCTGGTCAGATCTTCGTTTCGCGTAACACGCGCGTACTCGATCGAATCGATAAACTGGCCGGCGAAGTACATCTCCGTCGTGTCCAGGAACGCCCTCTCATACTCATTGCGGCCGGAACCGCTGTAGATGTTCGCCGCGATGCCGCCAGACAGTCGGCCGTAGACTGCCGAACCGAAGCCGATCGTAAACTTGTCAACATGGCTGTTCGCGTCGGTTGTGTAGTCGGCTTCGGCAACATCCTGCGCAACATATTGCGTGCCCGCTGGAGAGAAGCGGTAACTTAGATTCTCTCTTTCGAGGCTTTCATCGCTATTATCCTGAATGCGCTGGTAAGCAGCCGAAGTGACGAAGAGATGGCCCTTGATCCGAATCGGAGCAACGAAGGAGCCGTAATCGAGATTCAGGCGGTCCTTAGTCAGCTCTCCGAGGAAGTTCAGTTGCGACGAGCTTCGGTACGTGCGGTCGTTTTCGGTCTTGAAGCGGTAGACCGAGCCGGCGACGGAAGCTTGCGTTTTAGTGACTTGAATCAGACCGGCCGGGTTCCAGGTGAGGGCGGAGGCGTCGTTGGCCAGGCCGACGAAAGCGCCGCCCATGCCGCGGGCGCGAGCGCCGGCGCCGAGGAACTCGTAGTCATACATGCTAAATCCATATAAGTGAAAATCTTGGGCAACTGCAGACCCCACCGCCAAAAGGAATATTAGCAACCCACTCGCTGCAAATCTCCGCATACCTTAGACACTCCTTATGTACTTCCCTCTCCAAATTTAAGCAGCCAATATAGAGCGACCGCCAAGACGTGTCAACGCTTTTTTGGCTGCGCGACCCTCCCCTTCCCAGGACGAACTTGCATCATTCCGTGTTTAATGGCAAGAACTTATGCGAAAAAGAATCGAGCGTCCGGTCAGGCGGTTTCGCCATCGGACTCGGAGCCGACGCCGGCCTCGGCACCGCCCATCATGCCGTATTCGTGAAGCTTGTTGCGCAAGGTGCGGGTGGTGATGCCCAGGGCTTCAGCGGCCTTGGTGCGATTGCCGTCAAAGGTCTCCAGCGCCCGAAGAATCATCACCTTTTCCATATCCGCGAGAGGCAGGATATCCTCCCCGGAGCCGGTCTTGTGCCGTGCCAGCTCGCCCAGCGCCAAGTGACCCGGGAGATCAGTTTCAATGATGCGATCAGACTTGCACAGAACCACGGCGCGCTCGACATAATTCTCAAGTTCGCGAATGTTGCCCGGCCAGTGATAGCCCAGCAGGAGCTTCATCGATTTCTCGGTGACGCCCTTTACCTCTCGGTGGTTTTCGGTATTGAACTTGCGGATGAAGTGATCAACCAGCATCGGAATATCGTTGGGCCGTTTCCGCAATGGCGGTAAGGTGAGCGGTATGACGTTGAGGCGGTAGAACAAGTCTTGCCGGAAGCGACCGGCAACAATCTCCTCTTCCAGATTACGATTTGTTGTCGCGACGATGCGCACGTCGACCTTGATAGATTGCCCGGAGCCAACGCGCTCGAATTCGCGCTCCTGGATCACGCGAAGGAGTTTGGCCTGAATGCCGATCGGGATTTCGCTGACTTCATCGAGAAAGAGCGTGCCGCCATCGGCCAGCTCGAAACGCCCGGGGGTCTGCTTGACGGCCGAAGTGAAGGCGCCTTTCTCGTGGCCGAACAATTCGGACTCAATCAGGCCTTCCGGCAGCGCGGCGCAATTAAGTTTGACGAATGGGCCGTCCTTGCGGGGCGAATTGTAATGAATTGCGCGGGCGATCAGTTCCTTGCCGGTGCCCGACTCACCGCGAATGAGGATGGTCGAGCGCGACTTGGCAGCGGAGGCCAAATCCTCGAGGAGCGAAAGCAGTTGTTTGTCGGCGCCGACGATATTGCCGAAGTTGTAGCGGCTGCGGATTTCGCTGCGGAGGATGCGGTTTTCGACCAGCAATTGGCGATGTTCCAGCGCCTTGTTGAGCGCCAGCTCCAGCTCATCCGGCAGCACCGGTTTGAGGATATAGTCGAAGGCGCCGAGTTTCATCGCCTCGACAGCATCCTTGATTGTGCCGTGAGCGGTAATCATCATGACGACCGCGTCGGGTGAATCGCGTTTGATCATGCCGAGCAGTTCGATCCCGCTCATGCCGGGCATCTTGACATCAGACATGATCACGTCGAAATCGATGTTCTGGAGCAGCGGCTGTGCGGCCTCGCCGGAAGAAGCGGTCTGCACGTCGTGGCCGAGCTTGGTCAGGACGGCGGAAAAGAACTCATTAACGAGGGCGTCGTCATCAACGACAAGGATCGAGGGTTTGCTCATGATTGCCTCAGCGGAAGTTCGATCGTGAAGGTTGCGCCGCGGCCGGTATTATTGGCGACCGAGACGGTGCCGCGATGCGCATCGATCACCTTCTTGACCAGCGCCAGTCCCAGACCGGTGCCGCCTTCCCGCGTGGTGAAAAACGGGGTGAAAATCTTCGCGCGGATCGCTTCCGGAACGCTGGTGCCTTGATCGCAGACGCAGATGCGAGCGCGTCGCGCGTCGGCCTCGAGCCGCACGGCGATGGTGCCGCCACCCGGCATGGCCTCGTCAGCATTCTTGAGCAGATTGATCAGCGCGCCGGAGAGACTTTCGTGGTCGAAGTGGCAAATGATCTCGCACGGCGGCAGTTCGAGATGTAGCTGCGCCTGCGAGGAGCGCGCGGAAAGATCGACGCGGAAGAAGTCGACGGTTTCCTTGAGAAGCTGATTGAGGTTGTCGGCACGCGGTTCGAGGCGCAGTTCGCGGGCATATTCGAGCAATGAGCTGACCGAGCGGTTGAGGCGGTCGACGCCGGCAATAATCTTGTTGACGTAACTGATCTGCGGATGCATTTCGCCGAGTTCGGACTTGAGCAGCGCGGCAAAACCGGCGATGCCGGAAAGCGGATTGCGGACCTCATGCGCGACGACGGCGGCGACTTCCCCGAGTGCAGCCAGACTCTTGACGCGGGCAACTTCGTCCTCCATCCGGCGCAGCTCGGTAAGATCGACGAGCACCTCGAGAGCGCCGACGATCTGGTCGTTGGCATCGGTGATGCAGGCGCTGGAGACGGAGATCGGAGTCTCCTCTCCGGCAGCAACCGGCACGCGCTTTTCGACAAGGCGATAGCTGGCTTTGCCATCGAGAAGGTCGAGCAGCGAATGGCCGCGACTGAGGGCGCCGGCGAAAATCTTGCTATACTCGCGGCCGATGATGTCGCGCGGTTTAACGCGGAGGATATCGCAGCCGGCCTTATTGATGGCATTGATGCGGCCGTCGAGATCGATCGTAATGACGCCCGCCGTCAATGACTCAAGCACGTTCTGCAGGAAATTCCGGGTGCGGATGTTTTGGTCGAGGGCGGCGACCAGCTTCTCATTGGCGGCCGTCAGCTCATCCGACAGCTTCTGATAACGCAATTGCAGGGCGCTGTAGGAATCGTTGAGCTGCTTGATCGTGTGATTGAAGCTAGCAAAAGTGTCATTAAAGACGGCCAGTTGATCGCTGCTGATTTCCGCCGACGGCTTCGGTTGAGGCTCCATAACAGGCTATGAGTAAGCATTCTCAAGGGCGCGTGCAACAAAAACATTGGCGCGCCGGGACGGTGCCGCTTCAGATCGAATCGAGAAATTCGGCGTAGGCGGCGCGGAGCTGACTCCAGGAAAGATCGGCGCCGGTGTTGTGGCCGCCCTGGAGTTCGACGAGGCGTTTGGGTCCGCGGGCAATGTCGATGAGGCGTTTGCCGCACTGAAAGGATACGACCTCATCGGCGCGGCTGTGGATGACGAGAACGGGAAGATCGAGCGTGCGCAAGATTGGCTCCGAGTCATACTTCTCCGTCAAAAGCAGCGACACCGGCAGAAACGGGAATTGCGCGCGGGCGGCGCAGGTCATCGAACTGAAGGTCGACTCCAGGATCAGTCCGGATGTAACCCCCTGCCCTCCAAGCTTGACCGCCATCGCACCGCCGAGGGAGCGACCCATGGCGATGATCCGGGTCGAATCGGCGGGCCAGCGTTGCCGGAGATAGTCGGCCAAGGCCGCGATGTCGAGATCGACGGCACGCTCGGACATCGCACCCGGCGCCGTGAGATAGCCGCGGTATTCAACGGCGAGGACGGAGGCTCCCAGTTCCTGGAGAGTCTGGTACAGCCCAATACTCATCGAGACGTTTTCAGCGTTGCCGTGGAAGAAGACGACCAGCTTGCGGGAATCGGGCTTGGGCAGATACCACAGGAGCAGGCGGTTGCCATCAGCGGCGGTCAGCCAGATTTCTTCACACTTCAAGCCGGCGGCGAGAGGGTCGCCCACCACCATGCGGTTGGGGTGATAGATCATCTGCTTCTGCATCAGGAACGCTGCAGCCGCGATGATGACGTAGGCTATGATCAGAACGACAGCGATAGTCAGCAAGAAATGTCTCCGCCGCGGGGATGTTCCTGGGTTGTTCACGTCAGGTCAAGATAGCCGGCCACGGGGCGGATCACAAACAAAAGCGGCGATCCCGAGGACCGCCGCAATGAAGGCCGCCAAGGCGGCGATTAACGAATCTGCTCTTTCTCGAGATTTTCTTCCCATTCCGGATTCTGAATCTCGCCCTTGATCGTCGCATGAACGAGCCGGTAGTTGCCATAACCGTCGAGATCGACGAAGAGACAGTAGTCGCCGCCGGCCTGGTCCGGAAGGCGGTCGTAGTACCACTTCTCGAAGGGCTTTTGCCCCATCGAGGAGGGATTGCGTTCGACGTTATCCGGCTGGCCGTAGGTGATGTAGATGCGGCCGCGGTCGGTTTTCCAGCCATCGGTGCGATTGACCAACGACGTCGAGTAGTATTGGTTGGCATAGGCGAAGCGGCGAAAGATCTCGTTCTTGAAGACGTTGACCTTGGAGCCGGGTGCAGGGTTCTTGCGTTCCCAGAATTGCGCCAGGAAGTTCTTCTTGCCTTCGAGATCGAGATCCCGATAGAGTGATTTCTCTTCCTTGGTGGTGATATACTTGATGACACTTTCCATCAGGTCGGCGTCGGCCTGCGTAAATTGCCCTTCAATAATCTGCGTCGGAGCCAGCTGGTCAAAATTGTAGATGACCAGGAATTCTTTGGTTGCGTTGGATTTGTTGCTGGTCGCCAGGTCTTCGACAGTGACGTTGACCTCGTACGATCCACCGGTAATACCGGCGATATTGATCATATCCATCAGGACGGCGGTGGTGCCGGGCTTGTGTCGCCGGCGTGCCGGATATTCGCGGACATCATAACCGTAGTTGTCGCGCAGCGTGACTTTGACTTCAAAGTCGCCGCCTTCGCCGCTCCCGGGCGCCAAGTTGTAAAGTTCGGCATAGAAGTAGAGCAAGGAATCATCGTTGGAGAAGTAGCGGTTCGGGTTGGGAAGAATCAGGCGATTGGCCTTGATCAACGACGAGAGCGGGTCGAAGCCGGGCGAGTCGACCTGCAGGGTGTCGATCGCGTAAGCCAATTCGAGGTCGGACATCATGAAATTCTTGGTGGAAAAATCCCGCACCGCGATTTCGAACGTCGCCAGCCCGCTGCGCTTCGTCTTGTAATCGACCGCCGTCACTTTGATGTTGTAGTTGCCACCCGGCAGGAGCAGCGGCAGAATCTCGAAGATGCGCACGTCCTTCTTGTAGGCGTCCTCCAGAAATTTGACGCCCATCGGGATCAATTTCGAGCTGGAGTCAACCACGACGCCATGATGATCGCGCGCCTCGACATAGAGCAGAGCCAGAGCGGTGTAATAGGCGCTGTCGACCTCAAATTGGAAGTCGGCGCGGCGCACGGCGCAATAAACTTCGACGTAGCTGCGCGAGCTGTCCTGGAAGTAAGCATAAGAACTCCCATCGGCCCAGACGCGGATGGGATCGGACGGCGATTGAGCCTGGAGCGAAGCCGCCGCCAGCAGTAGCCAAAATGCCCACAGAAAACATTTCATGGTAACTCCCACTCCTCCACCGGCCGCTACGGGCCGAGTGTGCCGCGACTGCGCCAGTCGCCGTCATACGGATACTGCAACTGGTAATCGCCATCGCCGCGAGAATCTTCAAAAACGAAAGTTCGCCGCTGGGTGAAGTAGTACCAGACCTGGTACGGTTTACTGCCCAGCTCGAACGGATGGTTGTCGATGTCATCCGGCGCGCCGTATCGGATATAGATCGAGCCGCGGTCGGTCTGCCAGCCTTCCCGATTGACGGTCGAGTAGTACTGGTTGGAATAGCGAATGCGCCGGTAGTACTCATCCCGAAATTCGTTCTCGGGCGTGCCGGGGGTCGGGTCTTTGGACTTCCACCATTCCTCAAAGGCTTGCTCGCGCAGAGAATCGGGGGTTTGCTCGAGCTTTTTGCGCTCGTCCTTCTGAATGACGTACTTGAGCTGTGTCACAGCGTAGCCAAAGTCATTGCGCAGCAGCGAGTGCAGCGACCATTTGATGTGGAAACGCACTTCGCGTTCCGAAACGGTTTCGCCATCGGCTTCCAACTTCACCTTGAGGCTGTAATCGCCGGGCACGAGGTCGTGCAAGTCGATGAATTGCTGGATCCCCATGACGGTCGTATCAATCGTGATCGGATTGTCCTTCTCGGTATTGAATTCCGCGCGTTTGGCTTTGACTTCGTAGTGCAAATTGACCTGCTGACCGAGAAAATCAGCGGCATAAATCTCCAGATAGAAGCCCAGCTTCTGTTCCTCCGCATCAATGGCGCGCTCGACGGCCGGCACGGCAGCCAGACCGTGCTTGTTGAAGGGCGAACTGGGATCAATCGCGTTGAATTCCTGGATGAATTGAATATCCGAGAGGTCGCGTCCCAGCCGATAGGGATGGCTCACAACGTTGCCCTCGATCGTCTGGACGTCGTTGGAGTTGTGGTCGATCAGTTTGCAGACCAACTGGTAATTGCCCGGCGGAATCGGCAGAACCAGTTGGTTGATCAAGAAGCCCTCATCGGATTTGGTCAGTTCATAGCTGTCGAGGACGTAGGTGCGTTCCACCGAGCGACCGGTGACCTGCAGATCGTGCTCGCCGAGTACGATGACGTTGATCTCATAGTTGGCGATGTACTTGTCGCCCTTCTTGACGTAATTGAGGCCGTCGTTGAAAACCTTGTAGTAGACTTCAAGCCGGTTTGCGCCGCCGGTGTCGGCGAAGACGGCGTGGTCCATGAAGAACTTGGAACGGTCGAGATTGATATCCTCGATTCCCTCACACCGGGCCGGCGTCACGGCGGTCCCGAGCAACGCGCCGAGGAGAAGCATGGCGGTCAATAGTCTGGTCATAACAAGCTCGATTCTCCACAAAACCTACGACGTTCAAAGACGACGGCAAGCACAATTTATACGCGCTCCCCGGTCACACTGTTCAGTGGCCGCATCGCCTCTGGCCGCGATTTGCCGCAATCCGGGCAGTCGAGCAATTATTCGTAGCGCAGGCTGACGATGGGGTCGACAGAGGCTGCCCGCAGGGCCGGGATGATACCCGCCAGCAGGCCGACTCCGGCCGAGATGGTAAAACTGATGAGAATCCAGAGGAACGGTACCACCATCGGCAGCGGCGAGACGGCGGATATTACAAACGCAATCAGCAGGCCGAACACGATCCCGATGGCCCCGCCGGTGCCGGACAGCGTCATCGCCTCGACAAGGAACTGGGAGAAGATGTTGGCACGTTTCGCGCCGATCGCCTTGCGGACGCCGATTTCACGGGTGCGTTCGGTGACAGACACCAGCATGATGTTGAGTACGCCAATGCCGCCGACCAGCAAGCCGACCGACGCAATGACCATCATGGCAATCCAGATGCCGATGGTCAGTTGGCTGTACGAGTCGAGAAGGGATTCCTGGGTAAAAATGGCAAAGTCATCGTCGTCGCTGTACTTGACGCCGCGCAGGCGCCGGAGCGCCTGGCGAATTTCATCCTCAGCAGTCCGCATTAGCTCGGGCCGACTCGCCTTCACCGCCAGCATCAATTCCTTTTCCCAGGGGTACATTTTCTCGAACGTACCGTAAGGGAGAATTACCGTGTTGTCATTGGAATTGATCAGCGACGAGCGGCGCTTTTCCATAACGCCCACGACGCGCATGCGATTGTCGTTGACGAGAATGCTTTTGCCGATCGGTGTTTCGGCCGGAAACAGCGTTTCCGCCAGATCCTTGCCGATGACGCACGCCATTGCCCGATGGAAGTCCTCCGAGGGCAGGAAGAAGCGCCCCTGCTCGATGTAGTGATTGTTAACCGCTTCGTAATCGACGCTGGTGCCGAAGATCGAGGAGCGGTTCGAGCTGTTGCTCTTGTACTTGACGTTGTTTCCGCCGGGCCGAAAATAGTAGTTCTGCGGGCTGACGCCATTGACGCTGGGGCAGTTGGCGCTGATGGCGTTGGCTTCGTCCAGAGTGATCGGCTTGCGATTGCGTTCTTTCTCGGTCAGCTCGTTCCAGTTGGTGTTGGGCGGGTATTTGACCACCCACAAGACGTTGGAGCCGAGCGCCTCAATATCGTTAGAGACGGCGGTATTGAGCCCCTGAATCAACGAGACCATGCCGATCACAGAGGCAACACCAATCATGACGCCGATGATGGTCATAATCGCGCGAAACTTGTTGGCGCGGATCGAATCAAGCGCCATGATCATGCTTTCTTTGGTTTCGAAGACGTTCATGACTCAAACCGCATCGCTTCCACCGGATCCAGCTTGGCCGCTTTCCACGCCGGGTAGATGCCAAAAAAGACACCGATGCTGATCGGAATCAAGAGTCCGACGGCAACCGCCATGGGTGAGATGACAAAAGGCACTCCCAGCGGCTCGGAAAAGGCATAGGAGATGACCAGTCCGCCGGTGAGGCCGACGGCGCCGCCCATCAGCGACATCAGCAAGGCTTCGAGCAGGAACTGCGAGAGAATGTTGCGGCCGCGCGCGCCCACGGCCTTGCGAATGCCGATTTCACGCGTGCGCTCGGTGACCGAGACCATCATGATGTTCATGACGACGATTCCGGCCACGACGACCGAGATGGCCGGTATGGCGATGCCAACAAGCCGGGCGACGCCGGTGAAGTTCTCGACGAAACCCAAGATGGTGTCGCGCGTCAGGAGCCCGAAGTCGTCGGGATCATGGTAGCCGACGTGGCGGCGGGCGCGCATAACCTGACGAATTTGATCCATGGCCTGATCAATCAGTTCCTCGGATTTGACCTTCACCATAATGTCGATGTCCTGATGACGGCCGGTATACTTCAGGAGCGTTTGCACCGGCACGTAGCAGAAGCGATCGAGGTTTTCGCCGAGGATGGAGCCGCGTTTCTTGCAGACGCCGATGATGGTGAAGGAAACCCCGCGGATCAGGATCTCCTTGCCGAGCGGGTCTTCATAGGGGAAGAACTTCGTTTTGATCTCATCCCCGATGATGACCATCTGCCGGCGGTGTTGGTCGTCAAAGGCCGAGAAGAACCGGCCCTCATCGATTTCGATATTGTTGATCTGGGCGGCATTTGCGGAAATGCCCTGAATATGGACGTTGTAGAGTGTCTTGTTCTCGCGCTTGAGCGTAGCGCTGCGATCACAGGAATAGCCGACCGCTTCCGCCAACGGCACGCCCTTCTCAATGGCGCGGACATCATCGACGGTAATGCGTTTGCGCTTGATCGCTTTGAACCATTCGTCGTCGGAGGTGATGATGCCGAAGCGGGTGACGTAGACGGTCGAGGCGCCCATTTCGTCGAAGACGTTGGCGATGCGGCGCATCATGCCGTCGAGGACGGAGATAATGGCAATAACGGAAGCGACGCCAATCATGACGCCGAGCAGCGTCAGGAAGGTGCGCAGCTTGTGCGCCCAGAGAGCGGCGCCGGCCAGCTTGAGCGTCTCATAAACCATAGATTACAGATTGACGGTTTCGGAAGAAGTGATAACCTCTTTCTCGATGTTGCCGTCACGAATATAGATCACGCGATTGGCGTGCAGGGCGATGTCGGGTTCGTGCGTGACGACGATGATGGTATTCCCTTCGATATGCAGACGAGCGAACAAGCCCATGATTTCTTCGCCGGTCTTGCTATCGAGGTTGCCGGTCGGTTCGTCGGCCAGGATGATCGAGGGCTGATTGACCAAAGCGCGGGCGATGGCGACGCGCTGGCGCTGACCGCCGGACAGCTCGTTAGGTTTGTGCATCATGCGATCGCCGAGATCCACCATTTCGAGGGCTCGTTTAGCCCGGTCGATACGCGTCCGGGAATCGGTGCCGTTGTAGATCAGCGGGAGCTCGACATTATGCAAGGCGGTGGCGCGCGGGAGCAGGTTGAAGGTTTGGAAGACGAAACCGATTTCGCGATTGCGGATCATCGCCAGTTCGTCGTCGTTCATCTTGGCGACTTCCTTGCCGTTCAGGCGGTAACTTCCCTGCGACGGCGTGTCGAGGCAACCGATCAGATTCATCAGCGTCGACTTGCCGGAGCCGGAGGGGCCCATGATGGCCAGGTATTCGCCCTTCACGACGCTGAGATTCACGCCCTGCAGCGCATGGAGTTCCTCGCTGCCCATCTTGTAGGTCTTCCAGAGATTTTCAGTTTCGATAAGATGCATCACTTGTTCTCGATTACTTTCGGAGCTGCTTCGATCTTGACTTTACGGCCGTCTTCCAGCGCCCGCAGGACGCGGTAACTACCGGAGACGATCTCGTCGCTCTCGTTCAGTCCGGTTTTGATTTCGATATTCTGTTGATCGGCGATCCCGGTAGCTACCGGCACGAACTTGGCAACACCGTTCTCGACGCGGAAGACGCCTTCGATTTCCTTCGGCTTGTTCGCCTCATTACTGCTGGCCGCGGCAGCGGGTTTGACCTCGGCCGCGATCGCGCCCGAATTCGGTTCCGCCGCAGGCGCCTTTTCGAGCGTGTCGACTTTCTCGGGGCGCATGACGACCGCCTGAATCGGAACGTAGAGCACGTCGGTCTGGCGCGCGACTTCGATGTCGGAGGTCGCAGTCATACCCGGTTTAATGCCGGGTACCGTGTCGGTCAGGAGGATCTTCACGAGGAAGTTCATCACGCGGTCAGTCGCCGACGAGCTGCTTTGCTGGGCAGCATTGCCGATTTCGACCACCTTGCCCTGGAAGGTGGTATCCGGGAACGCGTCGACCGAGATCTTGGTCGACTGGTTGAGCTGGAGTTTGGCAACGTCGGTTTCGTCGACTTCGACCTCAACTTCGATGGTCGAGAGATCGGCCACCGTCATGATCACCGTGCCCGGGTTATTCATCGTCCCAATCATGACGATCTCGCCGACCTCGGCGTTCAAACTGACAACCGTCCCATCAATCGGCGCGGTGATAATCGTCTTGCGCAGGATGTCCTTTTCCTGTTCAAGCACGGCGATCTGCTGCTTGGTCAGGAACTGCGCCGATTCGAAATTGGCGGTGGCGACCTGGTGGCCGGTTTCGGACTGAATGTATTGCTCTTCCGAGATCAACTGAGCAGCATAGAGTTTCTTGGCGCGCTCGTAGTTTTGCCGAGCTTCGATCAGACTGGCCTCCGCGCGCTTTTCCGCAGCGCGCGCCGAGGCAACGCCGGCTTCGGCCTGGCTGACCGCAGCTTCGTAGCGGGTGGGGTCGAGCCGCACCAGCACGTCGCCTTTCTTGACGAGATCGCCCTCGCGCACCGGCAGGTCGACGATTTTGGCGGAGACGTCTGCGGAGATCTTGACGGTGGTGCGCGCCTGGACCGAGCCGGTGGCAGTCACTTCGGAAGTAATGGCGCCCTTCTTGACTTTGTCGACCTGCACCGAATCGACACTACCGCTGCTGCGGCCGAGATTCGCGATGATGAAGATGGCGAGCACGACGACAACGGCGACGGCGATGAGAATGTTACGTTTCTTTTTGGTCATAACCTTATTTCCGAGTCGAGCGCGGGTGCTCGGCGCCGGCTCCTTACATCTGCCCCATAGCTCTGGCCATGGCTGCCACGGCCAAATTCAGCTGGTAGAGCGCTGATATCCGCGAATACTGGGCGTTGGTCAACGAAACCTGGGCGTCGAGCAGTTCCAGAATCGACGAGGCCCCCAGGCGATAGCGTTCTTGCTGCAATTTCATGTCTTCTGCCGCCGACATTTCGGCCAGCAAGGCCGTTTCATGCTGCAGGCGTGCCTTCTGGATGTCCAGGTAGGCCTGGCGCACGTTGTAGATCAGCACGTTGCGCTCCGACTCGTAGTTTTCGCGCGCAGTCTGCTCCGACAACCGGGCCTTGGAATAGGCAGTCTTCTTGGTGAAACCATCGAAAAGACCGTAAGAGAAGTTGATTCCGAAACTGTACGCGCCGTTGTCGTACTTGTAGCTGAACCATTCGCCGGACTCGCGCGTGCTCCAACCCCAGTTGAGCGACATATTGGCCCGCGGCACCCACGACTGGCGCGAGATCTTGGTACTGGCGCGAGCTGCATCGTAGCTTGCTTTGGTTGATTTGAGCGACGGGTTATCGTTGAGCGCTGTCTCGATGCACTCGTCCAAGGAACGGGAGATATCGACGCGCGCCAGCGTGTCGACCGGATTGACCGGCAGACTGACATCGCGATTCATCAAAACGTTGAGATTAAACTCCGCAGTCTGGATGTCGTTTACGCGCTGGAGCAGCGTCAGGGAGTCATTGGCGACGTTAACCTGGGCTTTAAGTTTCTCGGACAACGACGCCGATCCCAATTCGTACCGGCTGGTTGTCACTTCCAGCTGTTTCTTGGAACGCGCCAGCGCATCCTCTTGAACGCGGCGCAACATATACGCGCTCACAAGAGAATAGTAGGCCTGACGCACGCTGTAGATCGTGCTGAGGATTTGCTGCCGCAGGTCGTTACGTGACGCAGTCTTGAGCAACGAGCTCCGCTTGATGTTGAACCAGGTGGCGCCGCCATCGAACAACGTCATCGAGATCGACAGTCCGGTGGAATAAGACTTCGTACCCGGGACCTCGACCTCGATACCGAGTTCAGGCTGATACTGCTTGCCAAAGGACTTGTTGTAGCCATAGCGCGCCGATGCCGAGATATTCGGCAGCGCGTCGCCCCAGGCATCCCAGAGATCCCATTTGGCGCGGCCGAGATTATTCTTGGCCGTGATCACACCAATGTTGCGTTCGAGCGCGATATCGATGCATTGCTGCACGGTGAGGCCCTGGGTTTGGGCGAGGCTCGTCCCGGACGGCAATGACAGAATTATCAGGAGTAATCCAATAAACGTAAATGCTGGTGAAAAGCGATGCATCAACTTCTCCTTATAAACAAAGCTCAGATACTTACATAACCATCTTCATGAGCGCGGTCGAGCCAAACACGACGAGAATAAACAGGATGACGGTGGGTGCTACCACCGTGACGGACTTGAACAGGCTCAGGCCGCTCATGGTCTTGATCCCGAGGACAATCAGGCAGATCGTCCAGAGAATGAAGACATCAGTGAACGTGTTCAGTAGCGTGAGACCGATGTTGCCCACGATCGGTGAGCTACTGAGGACGGCCAGTGACGTGCGGATATCGACATCATTCTTCGCCATCATGAGCGGAGTCTTGACGATAGCCCCGATGACCCAGGGGGAGAAAGACAGCACCATAATGACGAAATAGTGGACAAAGCGCAGGCCGGCGCTGAACATGACATTGCCGAAGAGCGTGCTCAGGCCGGCTCCGATCAACCATACGATGAACAGGAAGACAGCCGTACCGACAGCCGACTTCGCCATTGCAATCGGCCCCTGCTCTTTCATGCCCTGAATGATTTCTGCCTTCTGGGCGTCGGTCAGCCGATCCGATTTTTGGATCATATCGATTCCGATTTGGTTTGTCATCGGTGCGATCAAGATGGCGTTGAGGGCGAGCAGGACGATAATGACAATCGCCGGCACGGCCCACTTCGGCTTCTCCTTGGCAGCTTGAAAGACCCGCGTTGGTGAAAACAGAACATTCACCAACATAGACCAAGGTGACATCAATTTTGTTTCAGTGGCTGGATATTCGTTGACTGCGTCGGTCATGTAACCTCCCTCGACCAGTTGTGACGAACGCAAGTTAGGGGCAAAAGTTTCAAAAAACAACGTCTAAGGGTTTGCTGAACAAGATGATGGCGCGTGCGGATCGCAGGAAATTCCATATGAATTAGACCCCTTCCGGAGTGGATTGACTTGCGCCCGTCAAAATCGAAGGCCGATGCAACGACATCGGCCTTCGACCAACTTACTTGCGTTGCCGCGGTCTAGCGCTTGACGAACACGGCTTCGATCACCGGGAAGGTCACACCGGCGACGGAGCCCATCGGGAAATTGATGCGGCGGGCGTCACCATTTTGATCAGCGGCCCGGGCCGGCATATTTCCACGCAGGACAACGAGGTTTGAAGGTCGCTGCAGGTCGTTGTCCGGATTCGGCTCGACCGTGACCAACGCCTGGCCGCCCGTCATGCAATCCAAAGGCCAGCGCGCTTCGGGAATCCAACTCGGGCGATCGACCAGGAAGTCCTCGCCGGGATAGTTCGGGATCGCGCGAAGGTCGCAGTGACGATTGCTGTAGTCTTGATAATCCGGGAAGAAGAACTTGCCGGTAGAGATGGTGTCCCCGATGGCGGTTGTCACCCAACCTTCGTAGAGATAGCCGGTGTCGGGCAGAACCGGCAGGGTCAGAGCCGTGGCGAATTGCTCGGCGCCTTCGTTGCCCGTCGGGCCGACCGTCAGACTCAGGAACCAGACGCCATAGCGTTCGAGCGCCTTGTCAACCTCGCCCATCTCCTTCCAATTGCCGTTGGAGAAGGTGCCGATGCAGAACGATCCGGGGGGAACACCGTCGAAATTGACCGGGAAGCGCATCATGGTGACGCGATCCGGGACAATCGTGCTCTGGGCGACGATGGTCGGCGAGGGATCGCCGCTGGGATCGTTGGGATACTGCTCGAGGGTGATTGCCACCAAGTCGTAGTCGTAGATATTCGCTTTGGCCTCGAAGACGGAGTCGATTTGGGTACCGCTGCCATTGCTGGCGAGGAATTTGTAATTGAACTCGTCCCAGAAGAACTTGCCGAACGACTTCTTTTCGATCCAGTTGCCGTGATCGTCGACCCGCGCCAACCAGCCCTCATAAACCAGCCCTCCGGAAAGCGACGGAAGGCGGTCGGGTCGTAGAAGAACCGCATTGAATGAGTTCAGTCCGCCATTGCCGTTATCGTCGCCGTCGCAGCCGATGATCGCTACGAGGGCGAACAAGCACAATCCCCACACCGTCAGTTTTCTAAGCATTTCCGGCATTCCTCCCAAACTGTATACAAAACAACAACTTCCATCCTAATCGAACCTAAAGAATATTCGCCCGGCTTGGCAGTGTCAAGCGAATAATTTCCCTGGAGTTAAGACGAACAGGGCGGGCAGATGCTAAATGAAAGCGCCGAAAATGTCGATACTTAAGGTGATCTAAACGCATAACAGCGGGAGGCTTATGATCGAGTGCAGCAAGTGCGGCTCGGCGAATCAATTTGACGGGGCGGTTTTCTGCAAGAACTGTGGCGAGCGACTGGGGCAGGCAGTGGCCGTCGATGTGGCAGAGCGTCCGCAGGACGCACTGACGCAGGAAGCGGCAGACCAGCCGAAGCCGTCGCAACAGCCGGAAGCAGAAGCTGACTTCACCGTCGAAGATGTCGCTGATCCGGAGGCGGCAACTCCTCCCGCCGACCGTCCCGCCGGCGACGGGACGGGAATCGACAAGCTGCTAAGCCTCTACGGTAACGAATCCAAAGTCGAAGCCGCCAAGTCGCTGGATGATCCAGAGAGTGGTGAGCGCACTTCCCTGGGCATCGAGTCGGCGTCCGACTTTCTCATGCGGACGCAAACCGACTCGGCTCCGGAGCCGCAAGAGCCGGAGGCGCAAGAGCCCAAGCGTCAGCCCAGCGCCGTCACCAAAACGCCGGGAGAGATTATGAGCCGGCTGAAACCGCTGAAGGATGATGACGAACTTCCAACGCCGCCGCCGGCGGAAGGAGTCTCGGAAATCGATAAGGGGCGTTTGCTCGATAGCCTTTCCAAGACATTGCGCAGCGATGCCGCGCCGGAATCCGAATCCTCCGCTGCAAGTGTTCCTGAAGCTGCTGCGACAGCCCCCGTGAGAGCAACTCGCGATGACGCGGTGGCCGATGCGGAAGCCGCCGCCGAGACTGACGACAACGTCGTGGCAGACTCGCAGGCGATTGCGATTGCCGTCCCCGAACCGGCCCTGCCGAATCACCGGCAACCGGCCGTGTTTCTGCGCGGTCAGAGCCTCACCGTGCCCAAGCCGACGCTCTTGCGTCCCGGTGATCAGGTGACGATCGCCGGTCAGGAGTTTGTCGTTAAGGCGGGCAGCATCGACCGCCGCAAGTGGATCATTGGTGGCGCGGCCGCGTTGCTGGTGATCGCCCTGGTCGCGATGAAATTGTTCAGCACGCCGGCGGTGCCCAAGGCCACGGTCTTCGGCGTGGTGACCAATTCCGAAAGCGATGAGGTGCTGGCGGGCATTAGTGTCAGCATACCGCAGCTAAACCTCATGACGGTGACGGACGAACATGGCGTGTTCAAGTTCACCGGTTTGGCAAATGGCCGCTATGACGTCAAGATGGACGGAGAACTCTTTGAGGAGCGCTACTTCCCGCTGGTCGTGCAGAACAACCAGTCGGACATCATGTACGGCAGCGTCACGCCGATCCTGCCGCAGACGCGGCGCAGCCAGACAACGGCACAGCCGGTTGCGACGACGCCGATTCAACCGGACGACCAGCCGGAATATGGCGGCCTGAAAATCAACTGCAACGTGGCGGATGCCGGGATCTACCTGGACGGCAAACTGGCCGGTAAGGCCGGGCAGTCGCTCAAGCGGATCCGTCCCGGCAATCGGGCGTTAGAAGTCCGCGCTGAGGGCTACGTATCTTACGTGCAGCCAATCGTGATTGCTGAAGGCGAGACGCAAGAGCTGGTGGTGACGTTGGAAGACGCCCGCCCGACCGCGCCGGCGGAATACACCGCTCAGGATTTCTTTACCCAGGCGGAAACCCTCTTCGGCGAACAGCAATACGTTGAAGCCGTGGGTTACTACACGTTAGCGCTGGCGAAAGACAACACGATGGTCAAGGCGTATCTGCGTCGCGCGGAAGCGCACCTGGCCGCAGGCAAGAAGCTCAATGCGCGTGCCGATTACCGGTCGGCCGCCGATCTGTATCTGAATGCCGGCCAATATGCGCAGGCGATCGGTTGTTATGACAAGATCATCGCCTTCCAGCCCGATGCCGCCGATGCTTACACACTGCGCGGCTGGGCACGGATTGCTTCGGGCAATTACGATGGCGGCGCGGCCGATCTCGAGAAGTCGCTCTCGTTCAGTCCCGAAGACAAGCAGGCGCAGATCGATGTCGGCAAAGCCTACTATATGGTGGGCCGCTACAAAGACGCAGAAAAAGTACTGAAAAAGCTCAAGAAGTTCGGCGACGAGAGTCCGGAGATCTACGGCTACCTTGCACTCAGCCATCTGGCGATGGGCAACGAAGGCGAGGCACGCAAGACCTACGAGCAGTTCCGAAAGGCGGCAAGCTCGAGCGTGGTCGCGCGGATGTCGACAGAATCGGGCTGGCAACGCTTGACCGCGCTCGCCGGCAACTAAGACGAAAGGGCAAAAACGGGGCCCGACAGGGGTAGCTGCGCAATCGGCTACCCCTGCTTTCTTGGGTTCAAGCTATTTGTGGTAGGATGCGCCCGCGTTGATGGCCAGCGCGCGATAAAGCTGCTCGAGCAAGATCATCTGGCACATTTCGTGCGGCAGCGTCATCGCCGACAGGGACAAGCGCAGATCTGCGCGATGGAGAATCGATGCTGCGAGGCCATGCGCGCCGCCAATGATGAACTGAAAGCGCGAATATTTCTGCTGTCGATCGCACAACAAAGCTGCCATCTCGATGGACGTGTAGACCTTGCCCCGCTCATCCAGCGCAATCACGAACGCGCGGTCGTCGAGCCGCGCGACGATATTGTCTGATTCCTGCGACAGTGCGCGCTCCCGATCCAGATGAGCCGTTCCGGAGTCCCGAATCGCCGTGACTTCGACCCGGGCATACTTCGATGTTAACTTCCGATAGTAGTCGATTCCCTCTTTGAGCCAGGCCGGGCGGACTTTTCCGACCGCGATGATCTCAAGGAGCAACATCAGTCGGCCAGCAGCTTGACCAGGCACTCGCGCTGTCGCGGGCCGTCGAATTCGCAGAAGTATATTCCCTGCCAGGTGCCGAGCAAGAGCTTCCCGCCGGAAACGATGATCGTTTCGGAGCAGCCGATCAACGACGACTTGATATGCGCATCGGAATTGCCCTCGGCATGGCGGTCATTTTCATGCTGCGGAAACACCGCCGCCAGCTTGCGCAAGATGTCGGACTGAACCTCGGGATCGGCATTCTCATTGATCGTGATTGCTGCCGTGGTGTGGGGAGTAAAGACGACGCAGAGACCGTCTGTAATGCCGGATTTGGCGAGGACTCCGCTAATCTGAGACGTGATGTTCCGTAATTGTTGGCGGGCAGTAGTGCGGATGGTGATCCGTTCGATCATGTAAATAGCGCTTCGACGAAATCGCGCGGTTTGAACTCGTCGAGATCGTCCATTTTTTCGCCAATGCCGATCAGGACGACCGGCAGCTGGAATTTGTCGACGATGGAGAAGACCGCGCCACCTTTGGCGGTGCCATCGAGCTTGGTCACGATAATACCGTCGATCTGCACCATGCGGTTAAAGGTTTCCACCTGCTGCAGCGCATTTTGCCCGGTGGTGCCGTCGACCACCAGCAGCGTGCGGTGCGGCGCTTCCGGCAAGGCCTTCTTGATGACGCGCTTAACTTTGCTCAGCTCTTCCATCAAGTTTGCCTTGGTATGCAACCGTCCGGCAGTATCGATGATCACCAGGTCGTCGCCGCGCGCCCGGGCGGCATTGATCGAATCGAAAGCGACCGAGGCGCTGTCACCGCCCTCCTGCCCCTTGACGAGATTACAGCCGACCCGTTCAGCCCAGATCGCCAATTGGTCGATGGCGGCGGCGCGAAACGTGTCGGCAGCGACCATCGTCACGCGCTTGCCATCGTTCTTGAAACGCCGGGCGATTTTGGCGATCGAGGTGGTCTTGCCGGTACCATTCACACCGACGATCATGATGACATGTGGTTTGTCGGTGACTTCGAAGAACGGGTGTGCGTTATCCTCGAAAAGGTCAACCAGGCAATCCTTGAGCAGTCGGTAAACGTCGTCGGAAGAATCAATTCCCTCTTTCGCGACTTTCTCTTTCAGTCCTTCAATGAGTTTCTCCGCCGTTTCGACGCTGATATCAGAGGAGATCAAGATTTCTTCGATCTCGGCGAGCAGTTCGGCATCGACCTTTTTGTGCAAGCCGACGGCGGTTTTGAGTTTGGTGACGAGATTCTCTTTGGTTTTGAGGAGTCCCTGCGCCAGCTTCTTGAACGAGAAGCCCATTAAGTATCATCCTCGTCATCATCGTCGTCGTCATCGTCGAACTCATCGTCGTATTCTTCTTCCGCTTCCTCGGCGGTTGCGGTTTCGGCAGTCTCGGTGACCAGGGCGCGTTCGGTGGAGTTTGGTTCCTCGTCGAATTCGGCGCCAAGCGCATCCAAATCGCTGGTCGGGACGGAGGCGCGGGCGGTGGTCGCGGGCTCCTCATTCAGGTCGGCGGGGGCCTCGTCGATAGCGAATTTCATCACCTCGAGTTCGGTGCGTCGCGCTTTGCCTTCGAAATCGACGCTGACAATCTGACTGACACCGGGCTGCTGCATGGTGACGCCGTAGAGGCGATCGCACTGTTCCATCGTGCGCTTGTTGTGCGTGATGATGATGAACTGGGTGCGGCCGATAAAACTGCGCACCATGCGCAAAAAACGAATGACGTTGGCGTCATCCAACGGCGCGTCGACTTCATCCAGGATGCAGAACGGCGAGGGTTTGACCAGATAGATGGCGAAGAGCAGTGAGATCGCCGTCAACGCTTTTTCGCCGCCGGAAAGCTGGGTGATGTTCAAGAAGCGCTTGCCGCGCGGACGGGCCGAGATTTCGATCGGCGATTCCAGCGGATCGTCTTCATTCTCCATGCGCAGGTCGGCTTCGCCGCCCTGGAACAATTCGGCAAAAACCTTTTGGAAGTTCGATTTGACCTTATCGTAGGTCTCGACGAACATCCGCCGGGCGGTCGTATTGATACGGTTGATCGTGGTTTTGAGGTCGTCCTTGGCGCGCGTCAAGTCCTCGATCTGGCTGCGCAGGAAGCGTTCACGTTCGGCTTCGCGTTCATACTCCTCCAGCGCCAGCATGTTGACCATGCCGATCTGCTGCTGCTTGTTGCGGCAGTCGGCGAGCTCGGCCTCAAGTTCCTGAAAGGTGGCATCGGCCAGCGGTTCCGGCATGACCATGACAGCGACATCGATGTCGTAAGTTTCCTTCAATTGCCG
Source organism: Candidatus Zixiibacteriota bacterium (assembly GCA_020853795.1). Classification (NCBI taxonomy): domain Bacteria; kingdom Pseudomonadati; phylum Candidatus Zixiibacteriota; species Candidatus Zixiibacteriota bacterium. The sequence goes on along the minus strand of JADYYF010000108.1, from coordinate 17,390 downwards.
GGCGACGTCTTCCCAGCGCGCGTGCAATTCGGTTTCGTTGACGAGAAGGCGCTGATTGAATTCGGCGACTTCGTCGCGGGCCTTGCGATTACTGCGCACCAGTTGATCGAACTCCGCTTGCTTCTCGGTGAGCTCGCCTTGCCGGACGGTCAACGACAGCTCTTTGGCCTTAAGTTCCTCGCGCGTTCGGGTCCGCTCGGCAAATTGCGCGCGCAAGTCGGCGATATGCTTCTGCAGCACGGCGACTTCCTCAACGCGCAAGTCGATCGCGGCGGCGCGGCGATCGCGTTGCGACTCCAATTCAAGCGTCAATTCGTCGATGCGGCGCAAATTACCTTCGAGGGAATTGACTTCCGTCGCCAACCGAATCGAGCGCAGACGTTCGTCTTCAATCTGTTGCGATAGACGACCAACTTCGGCCTCCAGCGACTCGACGGTGGCTGATTGCTGATTAAGGAACTGCGCCTTGTTCGCCGAGTCTGCAGTTAACTGGGAGACATTGGAGGCAAGTTCCTGGAGCGAGGTGCGCAGCGATTCGAGCTTCAGCCGACCCTGCTCGGTGGCGGCTTGAAGTTCCGCCAGCGCTGTGGCGGCTTGGCGCAGACTCAAGCCGATACCGGCGGACTGGATCTGGGTCTCGGCCATCTGATTGCGGAGCTCGGAGAGCTCCTGCACCAATTCGCGGCCGGCAAGCTCGATCTCCGCGCGTGCGTCCAGCAAAGTCTGAATCTCCGCTTCGAGTTCCTGGATGCGTCCCGTCACTGCCGCGTCCTCTTGACGCAAGCGCTGCAGATCGGCATCACGGCCCAAGAGCGGAAGTTGCGCGGTGCCCCCGCCCTCGTGGAGCGGACGGGCGCGGTAGAATTCGCCGTCGAGCGTGACGACGCGCAAATCGCCTTGTGCCAGCTCGATCAACTTTTCGGCGGCCTCGCGATCCTGGACGATCCAGACGTCACCGAGGAGCAGGTCGGCGAGTTTCTCGTATCCCGGCTTGACGCGGATCACATCGGTGGCCGGCACCAACTGGCCACCGAAGCCGCCCGGCCGCGCGAGCTTGCGATCCTTGGTCCAGACATCCAGCTCGCTCTTGACGATAAACGTCACCCGCCCGTGGGCATGGGTTTTAAGGAACTCGATGGCAGTGTAGGCCGAAGGACGCGACTCGACGACGACATATTGAGCGGCCTCGCCCAGCGCCGTCTCGATCGCCCGCAGATATTCGCTCTGCCCTTCGATCAGGTTGGCCGCGGTATCGATCACACCGCCGATCTGATCGCGGGCGCCAAAAATCGAAGTCACACCTGAGCCGTAACCTTCGTAATGGGCAATCATCCGCTCCAGAATTTCGATCTGCGCTTGCTGCGATCGCGCTTCGAGCCGGAGATTGGCGAGGGTTGACTGCCGGGCGGCGATTGCCTCCTCCAGCTCGCGGCGGCGGGTCTCGACCTCTGTTTGTCGCAATTCGCCGGCGGCGATCTGAGCGCGCAGTTGGTCTTGAATTGCGGTGAGCCGCGCCGATTCCGCTTCGGCACGATTGCATTCGTCATGCAGTTGTTCGGCTTTTTCCCGATTGCGTGCCTGTGTTTCGTCCAGCTCGCTGATTTGCTGTTCCAACTGGAGCCGACTCTGCTCTTTGATCGAGCGTTGGCCTTCGATTTCGAAGAGGTCGCGCTGGTGCGTCTGGGAGGAGCGCCGCGCGGTGTCCAATTCCGCGAATTTTGCCGTCAATCGCTGTTCGACCTCGGCTAACTCGGCATTGACCGACGCGAGTGACTGGCGCTGCGCGGCGAGGCGGTCGGTCAGACCGGATTTTTCCGAGGCCAGTTGATCGAGTTTACCGCGGATGTTCTCAATTTCCCGGCGATCGCTGTCGTCGGCAATCGCCGCAGCCTTGATGCGTTCGTCATTGACCGAAATCTCCGTCTCCAGACGATGGCAGTCAGCGCCGACGCTTTCGCTGCGTTCGCGCAGCTGTCGCAGTTGCTCGCCCAGTTCGAGGGCTTGCGCGGCATACTCTTCACGCGCCAGGTCCCACTTATCGATTTCGCCGGACAATTCCGCCAGCTTGATCTGACTGACCCGTTTCTCGTCGCGCACGTGGTCGAGCTGCTGATTCAGACGGCGGTATCGTTCTTTAAGCAGAACCTGACCGGCGGTACGGATGCGTTCTTCCAGCGACTTGTAGCGCTCCGCCCGCTTCATCTGCCGGCTCAGGCCGCTGACCTGCGATGAGACTTCCGCCAGAATATCGGACAGGCGCAGCAGATCATGTTCGGTCGCCTCGAGTTTGCGCAGCGCCGCTTTCTTGCGCTGCTTGTATTTGGTGATCCCGGCGGCTTCCTCGAACAGCATGCGGCGCTGATCGGCCTTGTCGGAGAGGATCGCCTCGACCATATCCAACTCGATGGCCGAGTAGGCGTGCGAGCCCATGCCGGTGTCGGCGAAGAGCTCGGTGATATCCTTCAAGCGACAGACGACGTTGTTGAGCAAGTACTCCGATTCGCCGGAGCGATACAGGCGGCGGGTGAGCGTCAGGTGGTTGTATTCGGTGGGCAGGACGCCGCGATTGTTCACGATGTGCAGCGAGACTTCGGCCATGCCGATCGGTTTCATTTCGCGCGTGCCGGCGAAAATCACATCTTCCATTTTGCCGCCGCGCAGAATCGAAATGCGCTGTTCGCCGAGCACCCAGCGGATGGCGTCAAGCACATTCGTTTTGCCGCAGCCGTTGGGACCGACGACGCCGGTGATGCCGCTCGCGAACTCGACCGAGGTTTTCAGCGGAAACGACTTAAATCCAATGATCTCTAATCCCGATAGATACAAAGTAGACTCCTGCTTCCCGTTTTAGGTAGTCTCGCGAATATCCGGCATAACCGAAGTCAGTTGAATCGAACCGAGCATGTCGATCATGCTGCGATAGACCTTGAGTTCGTCGTGCTGGAAACTTGAGCGTATTTCAAAATTGTGTATCGGCGGGCCCCAGACGCCGACCAAGCCGATGCGCAAAGCGGCATTCGAGTTGATCGCCACCAGCGCGTTGAAAACATTCTTCTTGGTTTCAAAATCGATAAAGACCGAGGCATCAAAATCGGTGATCTTCTTGAAGAATTCGCCTTTCGGCAAGCCGATCATGTTGGCCGCGTAGAGGTCGGGCGAAATCGTATGGATGCCGGTTTTGCGGGCGATTTCGGTGCAGCCGCTGGGCACCGCGACCATCAGGTCGCTGCTCGGAAAAATCACGGACAACTCGCTCACCATGCGCAGCAAGATGCTGTTGGTCTGGATGCCGAAAGGAAGCGTCACGACAATGCGCTTGCTGCCGCGAATCGAGGAGGGAAACTCATAAGCGGTCATCCGCAGCTGGCGGGCCTTGAGTTGCACGTAATAGTGTTGCAGTTTTTCCCGGAACTTCATGGCGCCAACCTCGCGCTATCAACCAGGCTCAGGTAATTTTGCCGCGTGATCGTGAATGACCGCACGGTGCCGTCATCAGGTGGTACTAATCTCAATGGCAAAGCGTTGCACCAGACTTCGACGGTATTGGCCCGTCCCAGCTTGAAGTAGATGCTGTCTTGCATCGCGAACCAGAGGGTGTCCGGCACTTTCAGCAATTCGGAGAAGCTGCTATCGCCGTCGATGCTCACCTCCAGCCAGCATTCGCCCTTCCCGATCATCAGGAGATTCATCATTTCCGGCGTGGCGGCGACATTGGCGGTCGAATCCACCGCGATCGTGTCCGCCGGAATTGTCGCGGTCACCGGCGGCGTTTCCGGCGGCGTGACGCGATCTTCGACTTTCATGAAATTGTCGCGATAGTATTTGAGCCCAAATAGCCCGACACCGATCGCAACCAACCCCAAAAAGAGAATCAGGAACGGCCGGCCGCGCTTACGCTTGCGTTCCGTCAAAGGCGCCTGCACCGGTGTCACGTTTGGTTGGGCACGCGGCGTCACGTTTGGCTGTGCTCGCGGCGTCACTTTCGTCGGCTCACCAGCCTGATCGGCTTCCTCGGCGACCGGTTGCGGCTCCAGCTCCGGCAGTCGCAGCAACAGCTCGTCTAGGGAGACACCGAGGAAGTCAGCGTAGGACTTGAGGAACAGCTCTTTGTAGACCGGACTCGGCAAGTCCTGATCGCGGCTTTCTTCAATCGCCGCCAGATAGCGTGCGTGGATCTTGATGCTTGAGGCCACGTCCTCCAACGACAATTCCCGCGCCTCGCGTTTCCGCCGAAGGTACTCGCCAATCGTTTTGATATCTTCGTCCGAACCGAATTCGAATGTCACTGTCGCAGCTCCCTCACCATTCGTAAGAAGAGTTCAATGGGAAAGCCGATCACATTGAGCAGGCTTCCCTCCAGACGTTCAACCAGCAACTCGCCCATCCCTTGGATGCCGTAGGCGCCGGCCTTGTCCATCGGCTCACCCGTATCCACGTAGCGCGCGATCGCTTCATCGTTCGGGGCATGAAAGGTGACAAAGCTTTTCTCGCCATCAACCAGTATCCGGTCATTGCGGTCGCACACCGCCAGTGCCGTCAGGACATAGTGGCGCCGTCCCGACAACTGTTTGAGCATCCGGATCGCGTCCTCGCGATGTTCCGGTTTGCCAAGCACATGTTCATCGAGGACGACGATGGTATCCGCCGCGACCGTCAGAGTGCCGTCGGGAGCAATCGTCTCCAGTTTTTGCCGCGCCAGATCGAGCGCAATGCGCCGCGGCTCGATGCCGTCCGGAAACGTCTCGTCAATTTCCGGGACAACAATGCGGCATCGAAGCCCTGCCAGCCTGAGAATTTCACGCCGGCGCGGCGAACCCGAGGCGAGCGTCACAATCTCGCCGTCAAGCAAGCGCGCCAACTCAGCGCGAATTGCCGGATCGACACTGAGAACAAACCGCTTTGATTCCGTCATACACGTCATGATCGCTTCTCTTCCGAATTGAGAATGATCGTCACGGGTCCCTCGTTACAGAGTGATACGTCCATCCGTGCGCCAAACACGCCGGAGGCGACACGCACGCCGTGCCGGGCCAGCGCAGCCTTGTAGTGCTCAAACATCTGCTGAGCGCATTGGGGCTCCATCGCGTCGGTGAACGCCGGTCGGCGCCCGCGCCGCGTGTCGGCATATAAGGTGAACTGACTCACCGCAAGGACACTTCCCCCAACGTCAAGCAGCGACAAATTCATCTTGTCCTGCTCGTCTTGGAAGATTCGGAGATTGACCGTACGCTCGGCCAGCAGTTCGGCATCGCGCTCCGAGTCCGTGTGAGTGGCTCCGACTAACACCAAGAGCCCGGTATCGATAGCGCCGACGACTTCACTTTCTACTTCCACCCGCGCCCACTTCACCCGCTGAATCACAAGCCGCATCGACACTCCTCACAGGCGACTTAGATACAGGCGACTGGCGAAGTTGTCAACTAAAACTCTGGCACAATTCGCGGCTAATTCAGTCGCTTAAATGTTTGCTTTAGATATTAGCCCTATCTTGATGGTCTTGTGCGGCTTGTGGCGAGGTCTGCGGTGAAATGAAGAAGCCCTGACCAGTACAGGGCTTCTTCATAGATTTTGGGGTAGAAATCAAAGCTCGGACAATTGCAGTTCGACATCGGCGTCGCGCCAAGCGCGCTCGAACTCCAGTCGAACGTGCTGCGCATCAGCAACACGACCTTGTTGCTCGAGCGACTGCCAGAGTCCGTAGAGGGCGCGGCCGGCGCGCGGGTGTGCGACGAGTTCAGCGCGGAACAACTTCTCGGCATCCGCAGCTCGACCATTGCGCAGGAGCAACGCCGCGAGGGCTTCGCGAGCATTGAAGTACCATCCCTCCGGTTCGTCGTAGCGCAACGAATCCTGTGCCGCCACGGCGTCGCGCAGAGATTTTTCGGCGTCGGCGATCTTGCCCTCCGCTTCGGCAATGGCGCCGCTGAGCATGTTGACCATGATCGGCACGGCATTGCGGGCGTCATTGTTCATGCTCAAGTAACAGCCAGCCGGCAAGTTCGCGGTGAGCGTGCGAACCTGAGCCAATTCAGCATTGGCCTTCTTGATATCCTTCTTCGCGGCATACGCCATGCCGTGAGCAAAGCGCTGAATGGCCTGCGTCAGCACATAGCCGTGATCCGGCACATTGGTCTTCAGGATCTCGTCCCACTTGTTGAACAGCAGCAGCACGAAATAGCGCGTCGGTACGAGAATGCCCATCATCGGGTCGACATTGGCGTACGGAAAGACGTTCTTCTCCAGCAGATCCACCGCCTGCATCGCTTCCTGATAACGGCCGGCGATCGCCGACGAGACAGCCAGGAAATGGAGGTTGTGCGGGAAGTAGACCAGCCCATAGAATCCGACACCGCCTTCATTGACGTAAAGGCTGTCCATGTGGACGGCCCGGCGATTTGCTTCGACGGCGCCCATGTAATCGCCAGTGCGGATGTAGGTGTGCGCCGGCATGTGCACCAGATGCCCAGCGACCGGAACCAGATTCTCCAGACGGTGAGCGCTGGCGAGGGCCTTGTCAGGATAGCGCGAAGCTTCGACAGCGTGAATGTAGTAATGATTGGCGCCGGGATGGTCGGGATTGCGCTGAAGCACTTTCTCCAGGGCGGCGACGATTTCCGGTGTCCCCTCTTCCGGCGAGCCGTCCGGCTTCCACAATTGCCATGGCTTCAGGTTCATCATGCTTTCGCCGTAGATGGTGAGCGCGTCCATATCGTCGGGGTACTTGGCAGCCAGCTCTTTCATCGCGTCGCGGTAGGCCACCTCGTTCTTCACGTAGTCTGCCTTGGCGCCGCCGGTGTAGCGTTTGGCCATGGCCGCGATGTAGTCGCGCTCAGCTTGCGGGGCATACTGAGCCAGTTGCTGGGCTTTGCTGATGGCCTCCAGCGCGCCGGCCGCCTGCAGCGAATCGATCGGGCGGTTGTAGTTGGTGCCGAGTGCGTAGGCGATGCCCCAGTACGCCATCGCCAGATTCGAGTCAAGCGCGGCCGCTTTGCGGAACGAGCGGATTGCCTCGTCGTGGTTGAAGGCGTAGCACATGGTCAGGCCTTGATCGAAGTAGGCCTGCGCCTCGGTGTTGTTGGTGCTGACCGGGTGGTGGTGGTTGCCGCGGCCGTCCATAAGTTTGGTCGGCATCGAGTCCAGGTACGCCCGGTTCTTGCCGCAATACGGGCAGGCGCCTGCCGACGCTGCGAGCAGAGCGATACTGATCAGCATGAGTGCGGTGATTTTCCAGGGTTGTGTCCGCATATCCTCCTCCTCTTCGCGGATAGTACAGAATTGAATATTACCAATATAGGTCTATAATACAAAGCCATGGAATTGCACGCAACGAGAAAGTCGCGGGTGGAGGTCGTCCCGATGCAACCGATCCCGCGGCGAGAGTTCCAGCGGTCGGAAAGCAGAACGCCGCCGGGAGAGTCTCCCGACGGCGTCAGTGGATGTACAGACGTGGCGCGGTTATTTCACGACTTCGTAGTCGGCGTCGACCGCTTCCCCGCCCGCTTGCGACTGCTGGGTCGAGCCGGAAGCCGGCTCGCCCTGCGGCGGGGCTGACTGCGTGCGCTGCTGCGCCGCCTGCTGGTAGAGCTGTGACGCGGCGTTCTGCATGATCGTTTGCAGGCGCTCGGTCTCGGCCTTCATCGCGGCGAAGTCAGAACCCATGACCAGCTCTTTCAGCTTCTCGATCTGGCGTTCGAGGTCCGCTTTGGCGGAAGCGTCGATTTTATCGCCGCTCTCCTTGACGAACTTCTCGCACTGGAACGCCATCTGGTCGGCGTTGTTCTTCGTCTCAACGTCGGCCTTGCGCTTGCGGTCGGCCTCGACGTTCGCTTCAGCATCGCGCACCATTTTCTCGATTTCCGGTTTGGAGAGCCCGGAAGAGGACTCGATGCGAATGTTCTGCACCTTGCCGGTGCCGAGATCGCGCGCCGAGACATTGAGAATGCCGTTGGCATCGATGTCGAAGGTGACATCGATCTGCGGCACGCCGCGCGGCGCGGCCGGGATGCCGTCGAGAATGAAGCGGCCGATGGTGCGATTGTCGAGCGCCATTTCGCGTTCGCCCTGCAGCACGTGAATCTCGACCGACGTCTGCGAGTCCGCAGCGGTTGAGAAGACCTGTGCCTTCTTGGTTGGGATGGTCGTGTTGCGTTCGATCAACTTGGTAAAGACGCCGCCGAGCGTTTCGAGTCCGAGCGACAGCGGAGTCACATCGAGCAACAGCACGTCCTTGACGTCGCCGGCCAGGACGCCGCCCTGAATTGCAGCGCCGATGGCGACAACCTCGTCCGGATTCACGCCCTTGTGTGCTTCGCGGCCGAAGAAGCGTTCCACTTCCTCCACCACTTTCGGCATGCGGGTCATACCGCCGACCAGGACGACTTCACCGATTTCGGTACTCGACACCTTGGCGTCGGCCATGGCCTTCTTGACCGGATTCATGCAGCGCGCGACCAAGTCCTCGACCATGCCTTCGAACTTGGCGCGCGTCAGCGACAGGTTCAGATGGCGCGGGCCGGAGGCATCCGCCGTGACAAACGGTAGATTGATCGTTGTCTCCTTCACCGTCGACAGTTCGATCTTGGCCTTTTCGGCAGCTTCCTTCAGGCGCTGGAGTGCCATCGGGTCTTTCGACAGATCAATGCCGTCAGACTTTTTGAATTCCGCGACCATCCAGTCGATGATGCGCTTGTCGAAGTCATCGCCGCCGAGGTGGGTGTCGCCGTTGGTGGAGAGCACTTCAAACACCCCGTCCCCGAGTTCGAGGATCGAGATGTCGAAGGTGCCGCCGCCAAGGTCGAACACGGCGATCTTCTGCGCCTTTTTCTTGTCGAGACCATAGGCCAGCGCCGCGGCGGTCGGCTCGTTGATGATGCGCATCACTTCGAGCCCGGCGATCTTGCCGGCGTCCTTGGTGGCCTGGCGTTGGGCGTCGTTGAAGTACGCCGGCACCGTGATGACGGCCTTGGTCACCTTTTGGCCGAGATAGTCCTCGGCGGCTTGCTTGAGTTTACCGAGGATCATCGCCGAGATTTCCTGCGGCGTGTAGTCCCGACCTTCGATCTCAATCGCGGCCAAGCCGTTGGCGGCACGTTTGACTTTGTACGGGAAATTCTTGATTTCCTCGGTAACTTCGTCGTATTGCCGTCCCATAAACCGCTTCACCGAGAACACGGTGTTAAGCGGGTTGGTGATCGCCTGCCGTTTGGCAATCTGGCCGACCAGGCGTTCGCCGGCCTTAAGACCGACCACTGATGGCGTGGTGCGGCCGCCCTCGGCATTAGGGATGACAACCGGCTCGTTGCCTTCCATTACGGACAAGCACGAGTTGGTCGTACCGAGGTCGATACCAATGATTTTATCTGTCATAATCTGATACTCCTTTCGATTCCGGGGTGCGGCGATTTGCGCCACGACCCTATCAGAAAGCCCGCTCGGACGTTTCCGAACGGGCCTTCAAACTGCAAGTTGTGCGTGCGTCCGTCACGCTTAGCCGATCTTGACTTCGATTTCCTTCGGCTTGACTTCCTCGGCCTTCGGCAGCGTGATCTCAAGCACACCGTTCTTGTAGGCGGCCTGGATCTTCTGCGCATCAACGTCCTTGGCCAGGCGCAGGCTGCGCGTGAAGGTGCCATAGGTGCGCTCGACATGGCGGAAGTCCTTCTCTTCGTTCCGCGACTCGTACTTGCGCTCACCGGTCACAGTCAGCGTGTTGTCCTCGAACTTCACCTTGATGTCGTTCTTGTCGACTCCGGGAACATCGAGGTGTACGATAAAGTTTTCCGGGGTTTCATGGACATCCGCCCGGGGAGTCCAGTTAGAGTCGGCATCAAGCATAGTGTTGCCGTTGAATCCGTTGAAGATCTCGCCCAGCATGCGGTCCATCTCAGTGCTCAGGAGACCGAAGCGATTCTGCGGCTTGGTGATTGTGAGATACATGGTGTTTCCTCCTCTGCTATTCGCAAGTTTGTTCTTTCGTTCTCACTGTCGCGACTATCGTCTCGACGACCAACTAATAAGCAGAGGCTGTGCCAAAAATCTCTCGAATCACATAAGTGTTTGTGCTACAATGCCTTGTGATGACGCTGGGCGATTCGTTCAATGCTTGGCTGTGGTCAGAATGGCAGCTATGCTGTCATAATGGCTGGATCTGTACAGTTTTGGCTGGCAGGTGGCAGAATAGTAGCAGCGCTCAGCGGCCGAGGCAATAGAGCCGTCGCTGCGTGGTCACGACGTAGACCTTGCCATCGATAACGGCCGCTGGAGCTTGAATCGTGCCCTTAACGGAGAGTTGAGAGAGTAGTTGACCATCCAGATTGAACTGATAGATCGATCCGGCGCTGTTGGCCAGGATGACCATCTCTCCGGCAATGATCGGCGAGGACTGGATGATGCCGGTGGTTTCGTAGCGCCAGAGAAGCTCCCCGTCCTGCGCGTTGAGGCAGTAAGCTACGCGATCATCGGCGCCGAAGATCAGGCGGTTCTCTCGAAGCACGGGAGTTGTGTGAATTGACGAAACGCAGTCATAGCGCCAGATTTCGCTGCCGCTGGCCGGATCGAGAGCCCACAGGGTGCCCGCGCCGGTGCCGACGTAGATTAGCTGGTCGGCCAGCGGCTGGGCGAAGACGGTGCTGCCGGCGGCGAAACGCCACAGTTCATTGCCGTCGGATCGGCTCACAGCGACAATGTCGCCGCGGTCGGTGCCGACGTAAACTCGCGCACTGTCGGCCGCGACCGGTGCATAGAAGTGGCAGTGCAAGTCCTGCTCCCATTGAACCACCCCGGTCCAGCGATTGGCGCAGATGACTTTGCCGATTCGGGAGGTGATAAACAACTCGTCTCCGCTGATGATCGGTGGTCCGGGCGGATCGACGACTTTGAGCGACCAGACTTTCTTGCCGTTGACCAGATTGAAGCAGGTGACCTGATCGGAACCCGATTCCTCGGCAAAATAGATCAGTTCATGCTGCACGGCCGCTGCCGAGCCGACGGCTGATTCGGTTTCAAGCGAGGTGATCTCGCGGCCGGTGGACGGATTCAAGAAGTAGATGCGCTTATTGAAAGTCGGCACGACGAGAAATTGTTGATTGCCGACCACTTGTGCGGCCATGCCGCCGTTAAGTTTGCGCTCGAACAGAATTGTGTCGATGGCCACGGCGCCAGATTCCAGGACGGCATTGCCGCTGGCGTTGACGCGGTGCTGGACGAATCCGGTGGCCGGGGCGGTGTTCTTGAAGGTACTGAAGCGGGGCGCACAGCCGGCGATGACGGCCAGTGCGCAGACGAAGAGCAGCAGCCGGCGGTACATGCTACTGCGCAACCTGCTCACGATAGCGCGCACAGAGGTCGTTCCATTCTGCGCTGGAGGTTGCCGGATCATGCGCCGCGACATAGAGCGTATCGAGCATCAGCGCGTCGGTGTAGCCGAGGAGATGCGACGCGCGCGCCTGGGCGGCGAAGCGGCGCCGTGCGAGCGACACCGTGTCGGTGGCCACCGCCAACGAGTCGCGCAGGCGAATCTGATAATTCAGCATGTCGATGTATTCGTCCAGGCGGGGGCGCGGCAACTGCTGGAGAAAATCGCGCGACACTGAGCCGGCCGAGTCATGCAATTCCGTCAATTTAACCATCGCCACATCGACTGGCGACGGCGGTTGCGGATTGTAGATCGCGACGGCAATGCCAATCGCGACCAGCAGGATGAGAAATCCGACGACGATGTAATTGCCGTTGATCATGCCGCCAAGATCAGAAGTTCCATCCGAAGAAGAAATCGAATTTTAGGCCGGGCTCGAAAGTGTCGAAGTTGGTCTTCTTGGAGAGGTCGAAACGCAGGACGGCCATATAGCCGAGCGCCACACGCGCGCCGGCGCCGAAGGACCCGTAGAAGCGTTCGAATTCATCGTTCCAACCGGTGCCGACGTCGGCAAAAAGCGCGCCGCGAATAGCCTGAAAGCCCATGCGACCAAACGGAAAACCGATGAACAAATTGTCGATCAACGGAAAGCGCAACTCGTTCGACAGCAGCAGGACTTTGCGGGCGTAAAATTCCCGGCGCTCGTAGCCGCGCAACGACCAACTGCCGCCGAGATAGATCCGCTGCGGTTCGTCGCCGGCGGACCAGAAGCCGAAGGCGCGCGTGGCGAATGCCGAGTATTTGCGAATCCGCAGATAATTGCGCAGGTCGACGAACATCAGTCGATTAAAGAATTTGCCGGAATAGAAGTCGGTCGTCAGGCCGACGGTGGCATTGGCGCGGATGCCGTCGATCGGTCCGGAGATATCCCAGAGAGAATTGTCGTGAACCACCGAGGCATAATTGGTCATCAGGATCGCGTGGCGCGACTCACGAAAGAGCGGCTTCTCTTTGAAAGAGTGACGCAGGAAAGCCGAGGTCTCAACGCGCGAAAACTTGGAAAGCGGATACGACACCAACCCTTGCACGCCGCTTTGGCGCTCGTCATAGTAGCCCTCGTAGTCGTCGTAGTGCTCGTCGAAGAGATGGTAGGCGCCGACTCCGTAGTTGATGCGATGCGTCTTGTTGATGTAGGTGACGCCGAAGTTGAACGATTTGAGCAGGTCGTTCTTGGTGTCGGCGGTGTTCGAAAGCAGGATATAGTATAGCTTATCGCCCAGCATGTCGGAGAAGACTGCCTGAAAGCCGCCGATGGTACCGTAGACGGCATCGTAGGCGATGGCTGATTGTGCGACGTCGAACGAGAACTCATTGGCGTAGTCGAGAACACCGGTCGATTCTTCGCCCCCCAGTCGGTCGGGATTCCAGGCCGAATACTGTGCTTCCGGGAGCGGCATCGTCGGCAGCCCGGTGGTGTCGAATGGCGCCGCATAGATGCTGAAGCTGAAATTCTGGTAGCCGGAGAACATCAGGCGATCACCGGCCAGGACCGGGTCGAAGGCGCCGGTCGCAAACGAGGTCACTTGGCGGAGCTGGCCAGCGCCGTCGAGCAGGTAGATGTTGGCGAATCCGCCGCGATCGGAAGAAAAGAGAACACCGTCGGCCGTCAGGCTGGGGGAGCGATCGTTGAAGCGGCCATAGGTTAGCGGCGTAATCACCGAGTCGCCGGCGCTAAAGCGGAAAAGGTTGGTATAGCCTTCATAGCCATAATTGCCACGGTCGGACGCGAAAATCACGTCATTGCCGGCAAAGATCGGCTCGGTGTCAAAGTAGATGTCGTTCGTCAAGCGCGTCAGCGACGAGTCTTGCAGATTGAGTATGTAAAGATCGTGAAACCCGCCATACGTAGCGCCGGCAAAGACCAAGCGCCGGTTGTCCTCGGACCAGGAGGGCGAGACCAACTGGTAGAGCCGCGGAAACTCAAAGGTCTGGACGATCCCCTGCGAGAAGACATCATAGATGTAGAGCACGTCGCGCTCGTAGCGTTTGGAAACGAACGCAATGCGACCATCGCGGGAAGCCGAGATGCGCGACTGGAGCAAGTGCAGCGACTCGAAACCGGGTGAGCGTTCACCCTTGACCAGCGTGATTTCTTCGCCGCGCGACGGCGAACGCATATAAATCCCGGAATAGCCGAGCTTGTTGGCTTTGTAGGCGACCCAATCGTCGGCCCCGCGATACTCGATATTGAGCGGCACGGGCTTGACCGCAAACTGTTTCTCGGTGACAGAGCTAGTCGTCTTGGCGGGCAGGTCAGCCGTCTTCAGGTCGGGAAAATAACGTTTCTTGAGATGGTAGACCCACTCGCTGCCGACGTCTTCGAGCGACTTCCCTACGGTCAGCTTGAAGAGCTGGCGGAAGGTGCCGGCCTTCCACCAGTTCTCGAAGATCATTTGCAATTTGTCTTCGCCGTAAGTTTCGGCGACGTAGTGGCAGAACGATTCGCCGTACTTGTACATGAAGAACGAACCGGAGAGGTACTCGAGTTCGTGAATCGGCCGGAGCGTGCCCTCGAGCGCCATATCGGCCAACACCATGTCGGCCTCCGAATCCCACTCGCGCGACCAAAACTCGGCCAAGCCTTCGGTGAACCAGAGCGGCGGCCCGTAGTAACTCATCTTGCGGTATTGCGACATGACCGACTGAATTTTGTCAAAAGTGAAGACGTGGACCAGCTCGTGCCGCACCACACGCTGGAAGTCAGCGATCGAGCCGGAGAACGGCACGACCATCCGACCCTTGAAGAATTCCGTGAAGCCGGCTACGCTTTCCGGCAGCAGGGTCGGCGTCACATTGGTCTGGGTGAAGAACGTGGGCGCGCTATAGATGATTAACGGGATTTTGCGAAAGATGTGGAAATTGAACTTGTCGGCGAGGTGGTCGTAGGAGCCTTCGGCGGCGGCCGCCGCGATTTCCGCCAGACCGCTTTCCTGGTCGTAGAAATAGATGCGGAAGTGGTCGGTCTGCAGCACCTTCCACGCGAACGGCTGGTATTGTACCTTGTTTTTCCCGAAGTAGAATTGCGCCTGCGCGCCGCTGAGACTGACCAACAGCGCGGCGATGAGAAGCACGAATCGTGGTTTGAGCATCCGTTATTCGGTCGTAGCGACGGTCTTCAGATAGCGTTCGGCGAGCTTCACCGACTCCATTTTGCGGAGCTGCCCAAAGAGAGAACGCGTGCTCTGCTTGACGTATTTGCGCAGAATGTCGTCAAAGATGACCGATCTCAACATAATAAACGTCTTGACGATCAACTCGTTCAAATCTTCGTCGGGTTTGGAGAACAATTTGTGATAGGCCTGGGATTCGCCGAGCAGAATCTGGGCCAGGAAGGTCAGGCTGCGCTGCTTGTCGAGCTTGATCAGGACCGGCAGGATGGCGGTGCGGTCGGTCACGTTTTTGAGGAAGTAGTCTTCGGCATAGGGGTAATCCGCGGCCGAGCCGACCTGTCCCAGCGCATGCAGCGCCTTGAGGCTGATCTCCCGGATCGGGTGTTGCAGCAGACGGGAGATCGCCCGCGCGCCTTCCGTGCCGCCCAATTTTTCCAGGGCAATCAGCGATTCCATAACGACCCGTTCGTCGGAATCCTGCGAGAAGCGCGCCGCAATCCCGACCGAATCGGGGTGGGGAATGTTGCCGAGGACGAATAGGATGTTGCGCAACTTGTACCAGCTCTCAGTCGGCAGTTCCGGGTTGTTGGCCGGACGATTGGTGAGGCTGCGGTCGGACAGCACCAGTTTGAAGGCATTGATCGTCTTTTCGCCAAAGCTGGAAAGGATGCGGATGAGGGTGATGCGTACGCCGCGATCGCGGTGATTCAGGTAGCCAGCGAAGACCAGGATCGGTTCGAGGCTATTGAACTTCTCCAAGAGCGGTATCATCGGCTTACCGACCAGTTCGAAGTGCTTGGCGAGTCGCGCGACCAATGATTCCGCCAGTTGTGCCGAAGTCATCCGCTGATGAACCTTGGCCGCCAGTTCGGCGACCCCGGCCTCATAGATCACTTCCGAGTCGAGTTTCTGCACCACCAGATCCAGCAGCGATGCAGCTTCATCGTACAGGTCGATGTCAATATAGTTCTGGTAGTACTTCTCGATGATGTCAGTGAAGAGCTGGAATTCTTTCAAGGTGACTGTTGGCTCTGCCAGCCGCTCCTTGATTTCCGCCAATTGCAGCCCGGCCACCGGCGCGCTGCTGTTTTCCGCGCAGATCGAAGCGAAGCGCAGGAGGGCTTCATGCTGGGTCTCGGTCAACTCATAGCCCTGTCGATCGAGACCGGCATAGAATTTTTTGACGAAATCCTCGGTATACTGCAAATCGCTGATCGTCTCCAGCCAGCCAACGACGTCCTCAACGTTGGCCGGATCGACCGCACCCAGGAAGAAGTCCGACTTGAAGTTCTCGATCTCAATATGCGCGATCTTCTTGGGCGTGGCGTCGGTGGAGAGCAGTTCACGCAGGTAGTCGTTGTCGACCAGGTCGAGCTGTTCGATTTCGGCTTTGAGGCGCGGCAGCAATTCGAGCGACTCGCGCTCGGCCAGCAAATCGCGAAAGCCGGTCAGTGCTTTGCCGATCTCGGCCCGGCTGGACTTCTTGTCGTTCTCGGCAAACGACATCCGCAGCGCAGCAACGAGCAGACCCAGGAGTTCTTCATTATCGACTTCGCTGAAAGTCTCTTTCAAGCGCTTGTAGTCTTCGGGCGTAAAGCGAACGCCGCTGCCGGAGCCGACTCCACCGCCACCGCCAGAACCCATCCCACGGCCGATCCCGAGTGCCCGCAAACCGTCCTGGACGCCGGCGCTGATGCGTCCACGCCACTCAACGAAACCGCTTTCACGATTGCCGCCACCGCCGCTGTTGCCCGGACCGACACCACTGCCGGCGCCACCCCCGCTACCGGTGCCCCCGCTTCCGGCGCCGATGCCACCGCCACCCGTTCCGCTGCCGCCCGCACTCGGCCCAGTTCCACTCCCGCCGGTGCCGCCAGAGCCACTGCCGGTTGCGAAGCCAGTGCCGCTGCCGTGGACATCACCGCTACCGATACCATCGCCGGTTCCACCACCCTGACCGCGTCCGCCGCCACCCAGCTTGCGCGTCAATATTTGCAGGAGGAGTTCGGGATGCTTGCGCAAGACGTCCGTCATAGTGCGCTCAATCTGTTGCACGAGCTGAGGCGTGTCGGTTTCGGCGCTACCGCCAACGCCGCCACTACCTCCGCCAGTCAGAACGAGATCATCTTCTGAGATGACGCGTTCACCGTCGCGAATGACCTGGTACTGAAGTCTACCCGCCTTGATGCGACGAACCTTTTGCTCATCGAAGAACTTCGGCAGATCGCGCTGTTCTTTCTTGATGTTGATCTGGGAGAGGAACAACTCGAATTCTTCGGGGGTGACCCCAGCCTCGAACGAAATGCTATGCAGCCCCGACTCAACGATGACCTTACCGAGACCTTCGTTGAGCAGCTTGGCATCGAGTGGGATTCCACATCCGAGAAGAGTCCCTTCGGCGACGGCGAAGACAACCATCTGCTCGGTCGCCATCAGGTCTTTTAGGAGTTGAAAGGGTCTTTCGGCTGCTTTGACAGACACCGGATGGCCGGGCGGATAAATTCCGAGCTTGCGAGCAGCAGCAGACAGCTCGCGCAGAAAAGCGGCCAGAGTGTCCGGAGTCAGCGAGGACTGGACGGTACGCTCCATACGTAAGTTAATCGACAACAATTGATTAGATATTCACGCCTCGTGAGGCGTTTTTCAGCGATTCTGGCAGGAAATGCCCAGATTGGGGTTATTAACCTGCATGATGCGTTGCGAGTATCCGAATCGGTAAGTTATTAATAAGCAATCACTTGAGAAGAATTATGCGCCGAACTTCGGCGGCGCCGTCCTGGCGGGCGAAGTAGACTCCACTGGCAACCGGATGACCGGAGTCATCACGACCATCCCACTGGAAAACAAAGGTGTCAGTTCCTGTCAGT